>JAAYZJ010000320.1 GCA_012514915.1 Lentisphaerota bacterium
CTCGGCGTTGACAGCGGAGCGAGAGGCGGGCGAGCGGAAGCGCTTTGCGACTTCCTTGGCACTCAACAATCAACTAAATTGACACGCACCCCGCCGTGCCGTCTTCACCTTTGCGTATCGTCGAAAATCGTGTACGATACCTGCATGAACGATGATCCTGACAATCCCGGCAAGCCCCGGGTACGCTCCGCCACGCTGGACGATGTGCCGTCGATTTTCGAACTGATCCGCGAGCATGCCGACGATTTGATCGCCCGCTCGTTGAACGACATCGTTCAGAACATCGACCGGTTCTACGTGGCCGAAGGCGACGGACGGATCGTCGGGTGCGCCGCCTGGAGCCTGCTGCCCGAGGTGGGCGACGTCTCGCACACGTCGGTGGAGATCAAATCGGTGGCGGTCCGCGCCCCCTGGCGCACCCGCGGCGTCGGACGCCTATTGGTCCAGGCCGTCATCGACCGTGTGCTGCCGCTCAACGTGGCCCAGTTGCTGGTGCTGACGTTCGCCCCCGAGTTCTTCGCCAAGCTGGGGTTCCGGGAGATCCCCAAGACGCAGATCATGCACAAGATTTACATGGGCTGCATCAACTGCACCAAGCACGCCAACCCCTTCACCTGCCCCGAAGTGGCGATGACCCTTGTCCCGTCGCCGAAGCGGCCCGATTAACCGTGGCTGGCCATGTCGGCACGCCATCACCCTCTCGGTGCCGATCCACAGTCTGAACGACCGATGACGACCGTCGACATCCAACGCCGGGAACGCTTCCGGCAGGCCGAGGGCATCGTGCGGCTCGGGCTGGCGGTCAACACCCTGCTGATGGCGGGCAAGCTGATCGTCGGCCGCCTGGGCCACTCCGAAGCCCTCTTTGCCGACGGCATCGAGAGCGCCTGCGACCTGGCGATCTCGGCGGCCTCGCTGGCGATGCTCCGTTTCTGCTGGCAGCCGTACGACCGCCGGCATCCCTACGGACATGGCCGGGCCGAGAACCTGGGCGCCTTTCTGGTCGGTCTCGCGATCGTCGCCACCAGCATCTGGATCCTGTTCAACGCGGCCGCGGGCGTTGCCGCCGGCGTCGGTGTCCGTCCCCACTGGACGACGGTACTGGCCGCCGCGCTCACAATCGCCATCAAGGAAGGGCTGGCGCGCCGGACCTTCCGCCACGCCAACCGGCTCCACAGTCCCGTCGTGAGCGCCCTCGCCCACGATCACCGCAAGGACGCCCTCACCTCGATCGGCACGCTCGCGGGCTGCGGCGCGGCCGTTCTGGGCTGGCCGGTCTTCGATCCCGTCTTCGCCGGGTTGACCGGGCTGTTGATCGCCCATATCGGTATTGAAATGGTCCGCAACGCCACGCGCGACTTGATCGACGCGGCGTTGCCCGAAGCGCACCTGCAGGCCCTCAGCAGCGTGGCCGCGGCGGTGGACGGCGTCGAGCACGTCCATGAAATCCGCGGGCGCCGCTCGGGACAGTCGATCATCATCGACCTCAAGCTCGACATGGATCCCGACATGACGGTGAAGCGTTCGCACGAAATCGCGACGCTCGTCAAGCGGAACATCTTCGCGGCCGATGCCAGTGTCGGCGATGTGATGATCCACATCAATCCGCACGACGACCCGAACCACATCGACCTGATCCGTCTCTAGCCGCGTGCGAACCAACCGCTGCGCCAGTCGGCGATCAGGATGCTGCGCTGCTCGCGGAACCCATGGCGGGCGTAGGCCTCGACGATGGCAGGATACTGGCTGTCCAGGATGCCGGAGAGGATGAGCGCATGCCCCGCCACGGCCGTGACCGCGGCCGCCACACGTGCCGCATGCTCGCCCAGCACGCTCGCCAGCACGTTGGCGATCACAATGTCTCCCGTCGCGGCGCTGGCCGCCAGATCGGCCGTGAAAAACTCGACCGCCACCTCGTTGACCACCGCGTTCTCCGCGGCGATGCGAACCGCGTCGGGGTCGTTGTCGAACGCCCGCACGCGGGCAAACCCCAGCTTGGCCGCGGCGATGGAGAGAATCCCCGAACCGCAGCCGATGTCCAGCACGCGGCGCGACAGGTTGCCGTCGGCCAGCGCATCGAGCAGTTGCAGACAGGCGCGGGTGGTCGCATGCCGTCCGGTGCCGAAACTCATCCCGGGATCGATGACGATCACCTGTTCATCGTCCCGGGCCTGCCAGGGCTCCCAGGGCGGACGGATCACGAGCCGCGGCGAGACCCGCTCGGCATGGAAAAACCGCTTCCAGTTTTCCATCCAGTCTTCATCCTTGAGCGAGCCGACCACGGGCTCGAGCACCAGCCCCGCGGCATGCCCGGCCGCGCGCAGGGTTTGCACTGCGGGGGCGGCCTCGGCCGGCGACTCGAGAAACAGTTCGACGCGGCTCGCGCCGCCCTCCCAGTCCTCCCAGGACGTCGCGGCAACCCCGGCCTCCGCCAGCCAGTCGCACACGGCTTCGACCTGCCCGCGCGGCACCTCGGCCGCAACCGTCGTCAGCACGCGCGGCGCGGCCGGGCATGCCTCCCCGGCGCGCGTCATGCAGGCCCCGGTGTCCCGGCCAGGCGTGTCCGGACAAATTCGGCCAGGGAGGCGACCGACTCGAAATTCCGCACATTGAAGTCGCCATCCTCGATCTGGATGCCGAATTCATCCTCCAGTCCGACAACCAGTTCGAGCAGACAGACGGAATCGACACCGTAGACCTCGATCAACGAGGCGTCGGCTTCCAGCGCTTCAGGGGCCACCTTGAGGAACAGGCGGTCGACAATCAGGTCTTTCAACCTTGTCTCGATTTCTTCGTGTTTCATGTGTCTCCAGCTTAATTCATTCCGGAACAACTGCCAAGCCGGCACTTGGTGACCCCTCCCCGTCAGCATCCGCGCGGATGGAGGGTGCGCAGGCTGCATTCAGTCCCGCCGCAAGGCCTCGACCGGGTCGAGCTGGGCGGCGCGGCGCGCGGGATAGAGGCCGAAGACGATGCCGATTCCCGCGCTGATGCTGAACGCCAGAATCAGACTGTAGGGACGGATAACCGTCGGCATCCCGGCCAGATGGGTGATCAGCAACGGGATGACGCTTCCCAGCACGAGCCCGATGATGCCGCCGCCGACCGACAGCACGCAGGTCTCGACGAGGAATTGCAGCACGATGTGCCGGCGGCGGGCGCCGATCGCGCGGCGGATGCCGATCTCCTGGGTGCGCTCCGTCACCGAGGCGAGCATGATGTTCATGATGCCGATCCCGCCGACCAGCAGACTGATCGCGGCGATCGACCCCAGCACACCGTTGAAGCGCCGCTTGGTCGCCTCGGCCTCGCGCAGCAGAGCCAGCGGCACATCGATGCGGTAATCCTCCTTCTTGTGGAACCGGCGCAGCATGGCTTCGATCGCCTGCATCCCCGGCTCGACATCCGTCGTCGCCCGCATCTCGACGATGATCTGGCTGAGCTCCACCCGCTCCATCGACCGGCTGCTGGCCGACATCTGCATGTCGATTTCGCCGAAACGCTCGATGCCCGTCTTCATCGGAATGTAGACATCGGTGTCGCGGTCGGGTGTCTGCATGCCCCCCGTCCCCTCCGCGTTCTTGACGATCCCGACCACTCTGAAGAACGTCGAGCCCAGCCGGAGCGTCTGCCCGATCGTGTGCCGTCCGGCCAGGAGCTTGCGCGCCCCGCTCTCCGTCAGCACACAGACCGTCGCGCGTCCGACCTCGTCCCGCGGCGTCAACAGGCGGCCGGCCAGGAGCGGCCGCGACACCACCTCGAACCATCGGGCCGTCGTCCCCACCACGCGAAGCTCCAGCATCTGCGAACCGAGGATCCCCTGCTTGCGCATGAAGCGGGCCGGCACCGTCTGCACCACACCGGGAACCGTCTCGAGTATCCGCGTCTCGTCGGCATAGAGCAAGCCGTAGTTGTTCATCCGGCTGCTGCGTTGCACACCCTCCGCCCCCGCCTCGGGCGGCTTGACCGACGAGAGGATGATGTTCTGGCTTCCCAGCTTGCGGATGGCGTCCAGCGCCTGCTGGCTGGCCCCCTCGCCCACCGCCAGCATGGCCACGACACTCCCGACGCCGAAGACAACGCCGAGCATCGTGAGGAACGACCGCAGCTTGTGCCGCAGGATGTCGGTCAGCCCCATGAGCATCAGCGGGAGGATCTGCAGGCCGGTCATGACTGGATATCCCCGTCGATCTGGAGGATCCGGCCATCGCGCAACTGGATGCGGGCCTTCGCAAACCCGGCGATGTCCTCCTCGTGCGTGACCATGAGGATCGTCCGTCCCTCCGCGTTGAGCGTGGTCAGGAGGCTCATGATCTGGCGGCTCGTCGCGGTGTCGAGGTTGCCGGTCGGCTCGTCGGCGAGAATCACCGGCGGGTTGTTGGCCAGCGCCCTCGCGATGGCCACCCGCTGCCGCTGCCCCCCCGATAGCTCCGCCGGGCGGTGCCGCAGCCGATTGTCGACGCCCACTTCGGCCGCCAGCCGGAGCACCCGCTCGTGCTGCTCCTCCCGCGACAGGCCCTGGTAGAAGAGCGGCAGGGCGATGTTCTCCGCCACGGTCAACTGGGAAATCAGGTGAAAACTCTGGAAGACGAACCCCAGATTGTGCAGCCGGTGGTCGCTGAGCGCATCGTCGCTCATCTGGGCGACATCGACCCCGTTGAGCCAGTATTCCCCCGCAGTCGGGCGGTCGAGGCACCCCAGGATGTTAAGCAGGGTGCTCTTGCCCGAGCCGCTCGCGCCCATGATCGCCAGAAACGAACCGGCACGGACGCCGAACGAGACGCCCGCCAGCGCGTTGACCTGCTCCTGGCCCACCTGATAACGCTTGACAACGTCCACCAGTTGCAGGACCGCGGCGGTTGCGGCGGCCGGCGCCGCCGCGGCATCGGCGGTTCCGCTCATGATCCGCCGGCCCTCGCGCCGGCGTCCGGCGTCTCCTTCCGGTTCTGCCGCTGGCGCGCCGGTCGGGCGTCCGACGGCTTCGTGTCCGTGCCCGCCTCGTTCCGCTGCGCCACGGCCGGTGTTCCGGCCGCTCCGTCGTCCGGCTTCGCCGACGAACCGGACGGCCCGCCGACGTCCCCGGACGCGGCCTTGTCGCCGTCGACCGGGGCGAAGTCGGGAACCACGCCGGCTTCCAGAGGAGGATTGAGCAACACCTGCTCCCCGGCCGCGAGGCCGGAGAGAATATGGACCATGCGCCCGTTGTCGAGCCCCACCTGCACGTCTCGCTTCCGAGCCTTGCCCGCCTCCGCCACATAGACGGCCGACCCCGCGCCGACCCGGATCACGCATTGAACCGGCACGGCTAGAACCGCCTCGTGATGCTCGATCCGCATCTCGGTTTCGCAGTTCATCCCCGACCGAAGATTCTCGAAGCTGTCGAGGTCGATCTCGCAGTTGTAGAGCTGCAAATCGGGATTCAGCCAGGCATTGCGGCCATCGGGCAGCAGGCCGATCCGGCTGAGCTGCCCCGAAAACTCCACCCCGGGAATGGCATCGACCTTGACACGGGCCGGCTGGCCCAGTTTCAGCTTGGTCATACTCGATTCCGGCACGCTCAGTTCGACGATCATCCCGCCATCGACCGGGATATGGATGAGCTCCTGCCGCTCGACCACCGTCGATCCGGCCTGCAGCGGCTCCCCCCCCCAGCGGCGCCGCGAGGCCTGCATGGTCGAGTGGTAGATCACCACGCCGTTCGTGGGGGCGACGATACGGCAGTTCTGCACCTGCTGCTCCAGATTGGCGAGCTTCGACCGCTGGCGCTCGACCTCGAGCTGACGCGCGCGCAGATCGCTCTCGGCCTGTACGACGTTGGCGCGGGTCTGCCGCTGCACCCGCTCCAGATCCATCTCCGCCTGACGCACATTGAAGGACAGCGTCGCCTGCTGCTGGCGCTGCGAATAGTTCGTGAGCACGTTCAACGAGGTGACCGCCGTTTCCAGACTGATCCGCTTCTGCTTGAGCGCCATCTCGTCGGCCTGCAGCTCCGTGCGCGTCAGATAGCCCTCCTCGGCCAGCCGCCGGGTCCAGCTCAGGCTCTCCGAAGCACGCTCCACCTCCTCGTGCGCCAGGGCGATCCGTCCCTCCTGCTCCTGCAGGGTCTGTGGAAATTCACCCCGCTGGTATTTCTCCTGCTCCAACCGCGCCAATTGCAGCTTCAGCTCGGCCGCCGATACCGATGATTCCCGTTCGATGCGGGCAATGGCCAGCTTTTCCGTCGCGGCAATCAACGCCGATTCGGCGTTGCCCACGAGAATCTGCTGATCCGTCCGGCGGTCGGAGAGCGTGCTGGCATCCAGCTCGACCAGCAACTGGCCGTTGGTCACGGTGCGTCCCTCGTCGATGATCCAGATGACCGTGTTGCGCCCTTCCGCCTGGCTGCGTACCACGGCCGTGCGCCGGCTCTGCACGGTGCCCGCCGTAATGACCGAGATCGTCAACGGTCCGCGCTCTACGGTGTGCAGCGGGCCGAGATCTTCGCCCGACGCGCGGGTCAGAAACCGCCCCGCGGCAAGACCGCCGCCGAGCAGAACCAGCAGAATCAGTGTCCATACGCGCGCGCGCGCCGGACGGCGGGACTTCTCCGCCCCGGGATTAGTTGATGGGTTCACGCCAGAGTCCTTCCTCGGAAATCTCCAATGCCGACAGATCACGGAAGAGTCCGAGCCCCGCCATCCGGTAGTTGACCACGGCCGAGACCAACGCGTTGCGCGCATTCAGGAGCGCGCTCTCGGCCTCGAGCACATCACGCGTGCTGGCCCGCCCAGCCTGCTGGAACAAATCCGAGCTGCGCACCCGGCGCATCGCGACGCGCAGGGCCTCGGCCTGAATGACAAATGACGACCACGACGACTGGATATCGCGGAACCCGCGCCGCACCGCGTCCTTGGCGGCATCCTCGGCCATCTCCAGCGCCCGATGGGCACTGTCCAGCGCCAGCACCGCCCCGCGGTAGGCGTTCCGTTCCGAGCTCCGCTCCCAGGGGAGATTCAGCTCGGTGCCCAGCGAATAGGTGGCCGAGTCGCCCGTTTGGCGCCCGCCGGCACGCGTTTGACCGCGACTCGCGCCTCCAGCCAACGTCAATTCCGGCCGCAGGGCATCGGCCGCGATCTTCACGGCGCGCTCGGCGTCCTCCAACCGGTAGCGGGCCAAAATCAAATCGTGACGGTTGGTCAACGCCAGCGCCAGCGCCTGCGCCTCCGTGAAAGGCAGGTCGGGCACCTGCTCCGGCACGGCATTGGTCAGCCCCGGGTCGAGCCCCATGGCCAGGTTCAGACGGTCGAGCTCGCGCCGGTCGATCTCGATGGCGGCGTCGACCGGCAGCCCCAGTGTCAGCTTGAAGGCATCGAGCTGCGCCTGCCGCGCCTGCTCGGCACCGACCAGTTGATCCCCCGTGCGCAAGAGATCCTGACGCGTCTGGTCCAGTTCCACCTGCGACATGCGCCCGGCCTCGAACAGGAGTTCCGCCCGGCGGTAGTTGTCGGACAACCGCCGCTGGTTGTCCTGGAGCGCCAGCACGCGCTGCGACACCTCCAGCAGGTTGTAGTATCCCGACGCCACCTTGACGGCGTAGTTCTGGCGAAAGGTCTCGAAATCATAAATCGCATAGATCAGATTGCGTTCGGCCTGCGTCAGCGGCTCGGTGACGATCAGCCGGCCCGCGCCGCGCAGCAGGGGCATCTTGATCGTGGCATCACCCAGCAGCCCCAGCGTCGAACCGCCGTCGCCGGTCAGCAGACGCACGATATCGAGCCCGAGCGCGGCGGTCAACGAGGCGCCGTTCGCCAACTGGCGTGAGAGTGTGGCCTTGGCGTTGCCCGTGGCCTGTTCGACCGTCTTGTCGCCCGCCTCGTCGCCGCTCTCCTTGCGCGAGACACCGGCGCCCAGCAGTCCGGAGAAGGTATTCTCGAAGGCGTGTTGCTGCAGTTGCAGCGCCAGGGCGGCGCTGAAGACCGCCTCCTTGCTGGCCTGGTATTCGTTGCTGTTGCGCGCTCCCGCCATCAGGGCCTCGTTCAACGAGAGAACCAGCGGTCCGGCGGGCGGCGCGGACGTGGCCGCACCGCCCGGAAGCACGGCCCCTCCGGCTTGCAAACGCAGGCGCAGACGGTCGGAGGGCCGCACGATCGAAAACGTGTTCGTATGGCCGGTCACCCGCCTACGGTAGTCGGCAGCCAGCGTCGTCCCGATCCTGTCGGTCTCCCGCATGGCGCGGTCGGGCGTCATGCAGCCCGCCGCTGCCAGCGCCAGTCCCAGCAGAAGAACCGCGCCATTCTGTCGAAAGTCATGAAACATGCAGAGTGCTTATTAAGCAGACTTCATGCCAGCGCGGTGGATGCAGGGGATGGAACTGGTTCGGTACATCTTAGAGATTCCGGCGCCGGGTATCGTGCAGGCTGACCGCGGCCAAGATCACGTGGCGGCAAGCACACAGGCCATCAAGGACCGGTTCGCCGCCCAGGGGAACATCGGCGCCACCCCGCTGACCGACGAACCCGACAAGGGTTACCATGATGCCTCGCGGCGCAGGCATGTTGCCGCACTCGCGGTAGGAGTCCATGTGATCCTGCGGGGAGCACAGTCAACGAAACGGGAAACGGGATGCGGCCGCAGGCAAAATGGACAACCGCGGTGCATGCTGGTATGCTGTTGACGGTGTTGTTGGCATATGCACGTCGGATACCGAAGGGAGTTCAGACATGAAACTGCATTATGCATTGTTGTCACTGCTCGGCGGCCTGCTCGCATCCGGCACGCCGCGTCCGCTTGCCGCCGCGGGCCTGCCCGGCGATGCCGAGGCCGCTTCGCACGGCGACGAGGCCGCCTCGCTGTAGATTGTTGAGGAAACGAGGATCGCCGAACCGGACTTCGTGTTCCACCAGTACACCCTCGGCGTCCTCTCGCACTATTCCTATCTTGTCGCCAGTGGCAACGAGATCCTGATCGTCGACCCGGCGCGCGACATCCGGCGCTACCTCGACGACGCCAAGGCCCTCAACGCCCGTATCACGCGCATCTACCTGACGCACTCGCACGCCGATTTCGTGGCCGGGCACACCGAGCTCGCCCAGGCTACCGGCGCGAAGGTCATCGTCAACCGGGCCACCGGCGCGGGCTATCCCCACGAGCCCGTCGGCGACGGCGACGCCATCGCCTTCGGCCGCGTCAAGGGCGTCGTGCTGACGACGCCGGGACACACGCCCGACGGCACCTGCCTGCTGCTCTACGCCCCCGCCGACGCCCCCGCGCCCCGCCTCCTGTTCACCGGCGACACGCTCTTCATCGGCTCGGTCGGCCGTCCCGACCTGATGGGCGGCAACATCTCGGCGGCCTGGCTGGCGGCGCAGGGCTTTGAAAGCTGGACCC
>JAAYZJ010000321.1 GCA_012514915.1 Lentisphaerota bacterium
CGCTCGTAGGGCTCGCCGTCGACATCGAGCACGACTCCGTGCCAGCCGTACTTGACGAGCGCGAGATCAAACCGCGTGACCGCTTCGCCGCCCGCGGCGACCGCCACCTGCTGCGTCTGAACAGTCGTCTCGTCCCCGTCGTAGCTGGTCGTGCGCAGCGTGAGCGCCAGGGTGCGATCCTCGCGCGAGGTGTTGCGCAGGGCAACGCGGTAGGCGGGATTCCGGTTGTTCACCCAGACGTTGCCGAAGGCCTCGGGCTGGAAGTCGACCTCGACCGGCGCCAGGGCCAGCGTCATGGCATAGACCGTGACGCCCGGCGGCAGTCCGCCGCCGTGCATGCTGTAGTGCAACGGGTCGGGCGAGGCCCGGTAGACGTGTACGTCGCCTGTCAGCTCAAGCTCGATGACTTCGCGGTCGGCAAAGGCCAGCAGCGCGTCCGGGCGGATGGGGATGCGCACCAGATGGAGACGGCCATCGGTGGGGATCGGCGCCTCGGTCGTGAAGTTGACCGGAAAGCCGGAACCCGGACGGTAGAACTGCGCCGTCACGCGGTTGATGCGGTCGGGGCGCGCCTCGGCCGTCGCCAGCAGAACCAGCGCCTCGTAGCGGCCATTGGGGACGCGGAACTGCACCCGCGTCGGATTGGCGCTGAGCGCCCCGGCCCAACGCCCGCCGAACGTGCCGTTGTTGGGGGCGTCGCCCGAGTCGAGATTGCCTTCGCGGAACCAGGAGACGCCGAGATCGACGCCATTCTCGCCTCCGGGGCGCGCGGCCGTCTCGAACGGGATGCCGTCGCGGATGAAACGCCCCTCCGGCAGCCCCACCGGGCGTCCTTTGGTGTTGCAGCGGTTGGCCAGATTGACCGTGACAAATCCCGCCTGCGGCTCGCCGAGCGCGATTTGGCGGACGGGCTGCAACGCGAGGCCGGGCGACAGGCTGATGTTCAGCTTGCGCCCCGCGACCTCGGCCGAGGCCGCCTGGTCCTGCAGCAGGATGTCGTCGAAATACCAGCGCAGGCGCCCGTCGGCGAGCTCCACGGCAACGGTCCACCACTCCTTGTCGAGGGCGCGGTTCTGGAGGGACTGGTAGTAGGCGCTCCAGTCGCGCACCTGGGGCGGCAGCGAGAAGCTCGGCTGCAGCCGGCCGCGGGGCGTGTAGGCGTCGCGCTCCCACCAGTAGAGCAGGGGTGTGTGCGAGGTGCCGCCAGGGTAGGGGCGGCGGTTGTGGGCCGCGCCGTCGGGGCTGGTGTGCGTCCAGCGGAATTGACCCTCCTGCAAGCGGATGGTCAGCGCCTCGCGCCCGCGCCCTGTCCGGAGCGTCAAGACGGAGCGTTCCGGAAAACGGACAGCAAACGACAGCCGCGTCTGGGCGGCGAGGGGGTACGGACAGGCGACGGAGACGGCGCTGGAACCGCTGTTGCTCAGGATGTTATCCATCTGCACCAGTCGTTTGTCGCCGGCGCTGTATTCATACGCCATGGCAGCCTCCGATATTCTGCCGCCCAACGCCGTCAGTAGCGCGAGTCCCGCCATAGCCTGCCATCGTGTGTTCGTGTCCATTCGCGTTGTGCTCCCATGAAAACAGATGCATTGTGTTGTTCGGCGCCCCGGTCGAACTTCGCCTCACCGCAGCAAGAGATAAGTGCCGAAGACCTTCTTCGCCACACCGATAAAACTCATGTCGGCACGCGCATCGTAGTGGACGCCGAAACGCTTCCGCGTGACTCTCGACAAGGCCGTCGTGTCGCAGGTGATCATGCCGTCGGCGAGGAGACCGGCGAGGCGGGCGACCTGATCGCCGGGAACCTGGAGTCCCCAGAGGGGTTTGAGAACCTCGGCGGGCTCGGCGGCAAACACGATTTGCACCCCCCCCGGAACCTGCAGGTCGAGGGACTCCGGATCGTCCTGGGTGAGCACCACGCCTGCCGACCTGCCGCCGAGGGTGGTCGTCAGGCGGCAGGTTGTGGCGGCGGTGTTGGTGATGCAGAGACTGTCGGCCGTCAGCGTCGCGCCGTTGGCGAGGCTGACGCTGCCGCGCCGGATTTCGAAGCGGCCGCTGCCGCTGGCGTTGGTCGACACGAAGGTGGCGTTGTCGATCAGGAGCTGGCTGGTGTTCGCCGTGCCCAGTCCCAGCGTCAGCACCTCCGTCTCGGCACGGGCACCATCCGAGACGGACATGGTCGCCGCAGACGCGCTAGTCCCCACCCGCGCCTCAACGGCACGGAACAACGAGCCGGTTCCGGCGACGGTGACTTGACAGCGGTTGGCGCCCGTGAATTCCAGTGTGACCATTTCCGCTTGGCCGCCATCGAGAATGTCGATACGGTTGCCGGTGCGGTTCCTACTAGAGGACAACATGAGGCGCCCGGCACAGTTCAACC
>JAAYZJ010000322.1 GCA_012514915.1 Lentisphaerota bacterium
ATCTCGAAGGTGTCGCGGAAACGGAGCAGACGGGCCCGCTCCCGTCCCGCCGAGGCTCCGATGGCCGTTTCCAGCGCGTGACGGCCGTGCGCGATCAGCGCATCGGACATGATGGCCTGCGTGTCGGCGAACCCGCCGTAGCCGACCCTGGGAAGCGTCCGGCTGTTCGCGTCCATCCGCTGCAGCACGTCCAGCACCTGTGCGCCGCCGGGGCCGAAATAGGAGGTGCAGTATTCCGCCAGGAGCGCGTGCGGATCCTGTTCACTGTTCCACAGGATTTGCGACAGCACCCACAAAACCGGCCAGATCTGTTCGTTCCGCGTCATGACTTCGGCGTGGTAATGCCTGGTCCCCCGCTGCTTGTAGGCCACGGCGGCGTCCAGGATGCTGAGCGGCTGCGGGGTGCCCTGCCACATGACATAGTCGTAGCAGCGCATTTCCGCGCCGGCCGCGCGTGTGGCTTCGATGTTCTCGGCGTATTCACGCGTAAAAGGATAGAAGGGCTTGTCCGCCGGTTCGCTGCTCCAGGAGACACCACGGCAGCCGACCGCGACGATGTTGGACGCGATACGGACGTCCGGCGGCGGCTGCTTGAGTTCGAAATAGGGGGCGAACAGGCCGATCTTGGCGCCAGGCCTTCGTTCGCTCACCCCCTCGGCCACGCGGTTCATGAACTGCCAGACTAGCCGATCCTTGTTGTAGGGAGGGGCACCGGCCACGCGCGCGCAGTTCTCGCATTCGCAGATGCCGGCACAGTCGGCGAGTCCCATCGCATACGTATCTGCCACGTCATCCAGATCGGTGTTCCGCTCCCGCGCTGTCTCGTCCCGCTTCTGAAAGTACGCCACGGCACTCTCGATGGCCTGCCGGACGTTCTTCTCGTGGGTGAAGCAGATCTGCGCGGCCGCGTTACGGCGCGCCGCCACGCCATCGCGGGTGACCAGGGCATAGCGTTCCGGTTCAACCTCGATGTCGGCACCGGCCAGGGCCGCCCGCTTGATGCCGTGGTTGCCCGCCGTCGGCACGTCGTTGAAATCGAACCAGTGGCCCGTGTGGATGTAGCGCTGGAACGCCGTTCGGTTGCGCAAGGTCCAAAGGTCGTAGTCGTGATGGATGCCGTCGCGGTACCGGACCGGGTCGGAACGATCGAAGTGGTTGTCGTGGACGCCGGACAAGCTCAACCCGCGTTCGAGGAAGGAAGGCTGGTACGACCGGCGGCCCGCGGTGACGGCGATGCCGGCCAGTTTGGGCACGTTCTCGCCGAGTTCCCCCGGGGCGAACCATCGCACGCCAAGCTCGCCCAGGTACTGGTAGACCCCGAAGAGCACGGCCATTTCCGTATTGCCGACGATGGCAACTCCGGTCATGGGCACGTCCGGGGAAGGCTTGACCGTCCCCTCGATCGTAAAGGCCTGCGACGATTCCTTGCCTTCCCATGCCTCCCGGTCGCGCACGCGCAGCCAGATCCCCGTATCCTTTTTGTTGCGCACGTCGAGCTCCCGGTAGGCGATCGGCAACTCGGCACCCGTCATCTTGCGGACGTATTCCCGCAGCTCTTCCGACGCAAACAGGAGGGGGCGGCCCATCTTGGACGGGAGGAACAGATGGCCGCGCGCCTCCCCGTCCTTGACCAGCCAGGCTCCATCTGCCGGGGATGGCGCGGCGTGAACGGCACAACAGTGCCCCAGAAAGAGAAGTGCCGATAGTCTGAGAAAACCGTGCTTCATCATATTTCCTTATCTCTTCTGTTCTCGAACGACCTTCGAGACAGCTTAATCGATAACCGGGCTACGTAACAGCATTTAAACCGCACACCATGTACGCCTGCGACAATCCCGATTCGTTCGAGTTGAAGAAGGCGAGCGAACCGTCCGGCGAGAGGAACGGGTGGATATGGCAGCCTCCCTGGACATAGGGCCCGTTGTGCGGGTTCAGCAAAAACCGGAAGTTGCTGAGCGGGTCCTCCCCTTCCCGCCCCAAATCGGCCAGGAAGATGCGTCCACCGCCATCGAGGGGCGCGGCGTCCGTGATCAGTCGCCGGCCGGCGATGTCGGTGGCGAAATGATAGAAATACGCCCGGATCGTCAGCGGCGGGGCCGGCTCGCCCTGCGGACTGTTCGTGCGATCGGCGGTCATGTCGAAGAAGTATTTCGGCGGAAAGCTCCGGCTGAGATCGTTGCGGACGGCGCCCGGTGTGTTCAGCCCGAGGTGGCCGGCGTCGGCCAGTGGCCGGCCTTCGATGAGCTGGGCTTCCGGGGGTTGATGGGTGTGCGTGCTCGTGATCGCCCACGTGCTCCGGCCCCGCCAGCACTGATGCCCCTGGCAGCGCTCGTTGCCATCGCGTCCCCAGGGCATGGTGCGGAAGTCGGTTCCGTCGTCGCGGATGACATGGATATCCGTCCCCCTCCCGTCCGGTTTACCGACGGCCTGACCCTGGGCATTGCCACGGTACCCGTGCGACTCCTGGATCAGAATGTCATGGCTGGCCGCCGGATCGGTGGAACGGCAGTACTGGGGATGCATATTGCCCCATGTGGGGCCTTGGATGACCAACTGAACAGTCGCCCGTTCGAGATCAAAGACCAGCAACCCGTAGGGGGGCTCATCGGTGTGACCATCCCCCAGGAACACGGCCGTCGCCAGTCGCTTGCCGTCGGATGAAAGGGTGGAGAGCGAATAGACATGGCAGGGATGGAAGCGCGTGCCGGGCAGGCAGGAGTCGACCACCATGACCGTCTGACGGTCGCTCCCGTCCAGGCCGACTCGCTTGAGCATGAGCCGTCCACCGTTGATCTTCGTTTCATCGACAATGTAATAGCAATACCGTCCATCCGGAGTCACGGATGGCGCCGTCGCGCCCACTTCGTGCGTGATGGGCGACAGGCTGCAGCCATTCTCGATATCGCAGACCAGGTATTGATGATGGGGGTCGCGCCGGTCACTCCCGTGGGTGCCGGCTGATCGATGGAGCACGAACCGTTTGGAATCCGGCGTGAAGACCTGTGCCTCCATGTAAACATGAGAGCTCGGAATGTCTGGTTCCGAGGTGAGTTGAATCACCTCAATCCCTTTGGCAGCATCCGCATTCAGCAGATCATGTCTGATTTTCATGTTAAGGCACAAAGGCCACACGTGTGGCCGGATTCAAGGTATACCAGCGGCGGACTTGGCGTAAGGCGATCGTTTGCGACAGGGGAATCGTTTGCTATCGGATCAGTACCAGCGTGCCCAGCCGTGCGATGCACCTGGCGGCGACAAAGTTGGTGTCCGCGACGAGGGTGAATTTGCAGGGCTCGGCGTGGTAGTTCAGCACGAAGGTGTCGCCGGGGCCGAGCGGCGCGCCGTTGACTGTCTTGACACTTCCGGCGATCGCCTGCCCGCTGGTGAGCAGGGGGATCGTGTCGCCGAAACGGGGACGGTAGTGGAGGGCGAGCGCCAGGTCGGCGCCGAGGTTCGTCACCGTGCCGGCGACATGCAGCGGCTGGAAGGTTGTGTTGGTCAGCGCCATCGCCACAATCGACCGCTCCTTCAGCAACAGGTGGCCCCGGACGGCGAGGGCGTTGTTGGTCGCGTGCGTTCCCTCCAGGCAGCCGCCCGCATGGATGGTGAGATTGCTGGCAACTGTGCCGTAGCCGCTCAACATGCCGCTGGTGAATACGTTTTGGTTGACGCCATTCAGCACGGCCCGCACCTCGACCGGCCCCTCCCGGACATTCAGGGTGATGGAGTTAACCGTATCCTTCTGGATCACCACCCTGCCGGGGCCGGCCTTGTGGAACGTGCCGGTGAGTTTGCAGTCGAAAACAAGCGAGCCCGCCAGGCTGTGCTGGTGTACCCATGTGGGGGAGGTGAAGCCGAATGTTGGAATCGCAAAGGTAAAGTCGGGAACGCCCTCCTCCATGAGAACGCCTGCGGCGTAGGCATAGCTCCCGCCGGAGACGGTGCCGCCACCCTGGATCGTGAGGGTCCAGAGGCGGCCGATCCCCGAAAGCGTGCCGCCACCCGACACATAGTAATTGGTCGCCAGAGCCGATGGCGTCGGGGCACCAAACCACGTGTATTCATACAGCGTGGCATTACGCACAAGCTGTCCGGCGGCGTTGGTCGTCGCAAAGCCCGTCTTCTGCGTGTCCGTCACGGTACACCACGGGCCGATAAGGCGGCCGGTGCCCAG
>JAAYZJ010000323.1 GCA_012514915.1 Lentisphaerota bacterium
AGAGAAAGAATAACGATGGATCACGAAGAATCACAATGTCCACGCGGCTCAGCGCGCGCGTTAATCGCTTGACCGGCTGGGGGGGGTGTCGTATTTTTCGCGTTGACGGGCGACTCCTTTCCGCGCGTGCGGGGGAGGTGCTCGGGATGCCTGCAGCCGGCGGGAATTGCGTCGACCGGCCGGCGGACGGGAGTGACTGGACATGTTTGTTGAGCGGTTGCGTATAGGCGCCTGGGTCATGGCGGCATTGCTGGCGGTGGTCGGGCGGGCGCAGGAGCCCGCGGCGGAAGCCGTCACGGCCACGGAGGCCGACGACGCGGAGTCTGCATGGTCCGCCACCGTCGATTTGTCCGTGCTGACCGGCTACCTCTGGCGAGGGATGCTGATCAACGACGAGCCGGTTTTCCAGCCCTCGCTGACCCTCGACTACCGTGGCTTCTCGCTGAACGTCTGGGCCAATTACGACGTGAACGATTCCGACGAGGCTCCCGCCTTCACCGAAGTCGACTACTCGGCCGCGTACAGCTTCGCGTGCGGCCGTTTCGCCGCCTCGCTGGGCTATTCGCTCTACGACTACCCGAACACCTACGAGGAGGTCGAGGATGAGGACGGCACGCTCTCGCGCCACGCTGTCGACAGCACGCACCAGGTGTTCGGCTACGTCGAGATTCCCGGCCTCGCCGTCGTCCCCTCCGTGACGGTCGAATACGGGTTCGGGCGGGAGGAGACGCTCTATGCGAGTTTCGGGCTGCTCCGCGAGCAGCCCATCGCGGAGACGCTGACCGCCGAGGTCTCCGCCGGGCTGGGGTGGGGCAACCGCGGCTACAACCGCTACCAAGTGGAAGCGGACCGCAGCGCCCTGAGCGACGCCACGTTCGGCGTCAGCCTCGTCTGGGCCCCCGTCGACCCGCTCGCCGTGTCGGCCTCGCTGGCGTATTCGTACTTCGTCAGCGATTCGATCGCCGATGCCGCCGAGGCCTACGGTTACGACGCGCCCGACGCGCTGGTCGGCGGGCTGACCCTCTCCTATGCGTTCTAGCGCCGCAGGCGCATGACGATGACATCTGCCAGGTCATGGAGGAGAACGACGACATCGCCTACGCCACGCCGCGGGAGGGCGTCTCCCTGGCCTGCGACGAGACGATCTTCCTCCCCGAGGCCGTGCGCCGTCGGTCGGAGGCCATCCGCGACCTCGGCCCCCACAACGCCCTCTACATCGCCGCCTGGGACCAGGTCAAGGCGGCCTCCGGCGGCTAGGTCGCTCGCACACTGATCCCATTCAATGATCGGTCTGATCCGTTCGATCGGTCCGATCCATCCCGGAGAAGCACAATGTCAACCGATCACACACCGATTCCCCTCTGGCCCGAGACGCCCCCGGGGCCTTGCCGGGCGGGGCACAATGAAGATCCCCGCGCGCAGGAGACGCCGATCGCCGTGCCGTTTCTGCTGCCGGCGGACGACGCGGCCCCGCGGCCGCTGGTGGTGGTCTGCCCCGGTGGCGGCTATTCCCACCGGGCGGCGCACGAGGCCGATCCGGTCGCCGTCTGGCTCAACGGGCTCGGGGTGCATGCGTTGGTCTGCCACTACCGGGTCTTCCCCTGGCTCTACCCCGCGGCGCTGCACGACGTCCAGCGGGCGTTGCGGCTGGCCCGCGAGCGGGCCGAGGCGTGGCACGTCGACCCCACGCGGATCGGCGTGCTGGGATTCAGCGCTGGCGGGCACCTGGCCGGCTGCGCCGCCACCTTCGGTGATGACGGCGATCCCGGCGCCGTCGATCCGGTGGCGCGCCAATCCTCGCGTGTGAATGCCCTGATCTCCTGCTACGCCGTGGTCAGCAACGGGCCGTTTGGGCATGCCGGCTCGTTTCAGAACCTGCTCGGCGAGGAGCCCGATCCGGAACTGCTGCGGCGTCTCTCGCTCGAACGCAGCGTGACGGCGGCCAATCCGCCGGCCTTTATCTGGCACACGGCCAACGACCCGGCTGTGCCTGTCCAGAACGCGCTGCTCTATGCCTCGGCCCTCGCCGAGGCGGGGGTGGCATGCTCGCTGCACGTCTATCCCAACGGCCGTCACGGACTCGGCCTGGCCGCCGACGCCCCCGGATCCGTGCGGGATTGGACAGGGGCCTGCGCGGCCTGGCTCGCGGAAATCGGCTGGCGGTAGGTGCGATTCAACTTTGTTGAATCGCACAGTAAGCAGTAAACCGTAATCGGTGGGTGCCCGCATGCTTTGTCGCGAGCTTTGTCGAAAAGGCGAACCGCCAAGCCGCCAAAAAGAAAAAGAGCCACGCCGCGCGCTGGTGCGCGCTGGCTACATCTTGCGCACACCGTCCAGGAAGACGGCGGCGACATTGAAGGACTCGTCGAGCACGGTGATGTCGGCGACGAACCCCGGCTCGAGCCGGCCCATGTCCGTGATGCCGAGATCGACGGCCTGGTTCCAGGAGGTCGTCTTGACCAGCTCCGGCAGCGGCAGTCCCGTGACCTCCGCGGCGTTGCGGAGGGCGGCGTTGAACTGCAGGGTGCTGCCGGCGAGCGCGCCGTTGCTCGACAGGCGGGCCGCGCCGTCCGCGACCACGACCTCGAGGCCGCCGAGCTGGTAGTTGCCGTCGGGCAGGCCGGTGGCCTCCATGGCATCGGTGATCAGCAGGATGCGGCCGATCGGCTTGGCATGGAACGCGAGGCGGATCATGTCGGGGCAGAGGTGGATCTTGTCGCAGATCATCTCGATCGCGACTTCGTCCTCGAGCAGGCCGGCCCCCACGAGCCCGATCTCCCGATGGTGGAGCTTGGTCATTTGGTTGCAGAAGTGGGTCAGGCGCTTCAGCCCCAGGGGCATGGCCTCCTTGAATTGCGCGTAGGTCGCGTCGCTGTGCCCGCAACTGCCGCGGATGCCGGCCTTGGCCAGCTCGCGGGTGAACGCCAGGCAGCCGGGCTGCTCGATGGCGTAGGTCACCAGCGCAACCGGCGAGATGGCATGCAGCCGCAGGACCTCGGCCAGGTCGGGCTGGCGCAGGTAGGCCGGATTCTGCGCGCCGGTGCACTGCGGGTTGATGTAGGGTCCCTCGAGATGGGTGCCGATCACCTTGCAGCCCGACGGCGCGCGCCGGTAGGCCTCGATGTGGCGCATGCTGGCGGCCAGCTTCTCCTCCGGCAGGGTCAGTGTCGTCGGACAGAAGGCCGTCACACCCTCCCGGAGCTTGGCCTCGCCGATGATGGTTATGCCGCGGGGATCATCGCCGGTCACCTCGTAGCCCATGCCGCCATGGCAGTGCTCGTCGATGAACCCGGGGACGACGAGCCTGCCCGCGGCATCGAACACCGTGCCGCCCGCGGGGAGCG
>JAAYZJ010000324.1 GCA_012514915.1 Lentisphaerota bacterium
ACTCCGGCGCGACCGTGCGTGGAAACAACGCCGTGCCGGAGTACCGGCTTTAGCCGGAAGCTTGCGAGGGCCTTCAGGCCCGGATGGGGGCCGACTGCGCCGGTGTGCCGCTCTGCCCGCGCTGCTGTTCGCGGCGGCGCTGCGCGCAGCCGCCGCGACGAACGCCCCCACGCCGCTGCTGCTCGACGGCATCGCCGCCGAGGTGGGCGAGGCGCGCATCACGATCGCCGAGACGATGCTGCTGGCCCGCGAACTGGCCGCCGCACGCCAGATCCCCGTCGCCGAGCAGGCGGCTAAACTGCGCGAACTCTATGCCGAGGCCCTCGAGAGCCTGATCGACCGGCAGTTGATCCTGCGCGCCTACGCCGCGCTCGAGCAGAAGCTCCCCGCCTGGATGGTCGACCGCCGCGTCGAGGCGGTCATCGAGGAGAATTTCGGGGGGGATCGCTCACGCCTCGTGTCGACCCTCAACCGGCAGGGCATGGGGTTCGATGTCTGGCGCAAGCGGCTCGAGGAGGAGATGATCATCGCCTCGATGCGCCAGCAGTTCGTCGACCAGAACATCGCCGTCGCGCCGGCCGACATCCGCGCCTACTACGCCACGAACGCGGCGGCCTTCGCCCTCGAGGGGCCGGTGCGGGTCGGCATGATCCTGATCGGGACGCGCGACGGGGAGGGCGACGCCGCGCGGCTCGCGCGGGCGCGCCAGGTGCGGGAGCGGCTGCTGGCGGGGCAGGACTTCCGCGCCGTCGCCGGGCAGGAGTCGGCCGAGGCGCATGCCAGGAACGGCGGCGACTGGGGGTATGTCGAACCGGCCGATGTCTTCCGCCGGGAGATCGCCGAGGCGCTGGCTCCTCTCAAGGTCGGCGAGATCAGCCCCCTGATCGAGACCGAAAGCGGCATCTATCTCGTGACCAAGCTCGACGAGCGGGCCGACGGCGTGCTCCCGCTCGAGGACGCCTGGGGAGGGGTCGAGGCGCACCTGCGGCGCCGCGAGACGGCCCGGCGGCAGGCTGTCTGGCTCGATTCCCTGAAACAGGCCACCACCGTGCGGCGCTATCCGCTTCCCTGACCATGCAACCCACGCATCCGTCGGACGTCATCGCCTGGTGCCGGGCGCGCGGGTTCCATCCGAACCGCACGCTGGGGCAGAATTTTCTTATCGACGGCAACATCCTCGAGGCGATCGTCGCGGCGGCGGCCGTGCGCCCCGGGAGCGCCGTGCTCGAAGTCGGCCCCGGTCTCGGCGCCGTGACGCAGGCCCTGCTGGCGGCCGGCGCGCGGGTGACGGCGGTCGAGAAGGATCACCGGCTGGCCGACTGGCTGCGCGAATCGATGGGCGACCAGGAGCGGTTGACGCTGATCGAGGGCGACATGCTGGCGGCGCCGCTCGGCGACCTGCTGGCCGATCCCGCGACGGGCGGCCCCCGTTTCGCGGCCTGCGTGTCGAACCTCCCCTACGCGTCGGGCACGCGCATTCTGCTCGACCTGTGCCGCCACCCGCTGGGTCCGCCCCGGTTGCTCGTCACGGTGCAGCGCGAGGTGGCCGACCGGCTGGCCGCGCCCGCCGGCGCCCCCGCCCGCGGCCAGGCGGGCGTCTGGGTGCAGCAGAACCACGACGTGACCCTGCTGCGCACGATCAAGGCCTCCTGCTTCTGGCCGCGCCCCGAAATCGCCTCGTCGCTGGTGCTCCTCGAACGGCACGCGCGCGAGCCGCTGACCCCGGCGGCGCGCGACACCTTCGACCGCCTGACGCGGCACGCCTTCATGCACCGCCGCAAGCAGTTCGCCGTCATGCTGCGGCTGGCGCCGTCCGCCTGGGGGTGGTCGTCCGACGGCGCCGCGGCCGTCCTGGAGCGGGCCGGCGTCGCCCCGGCGTGCCGCGCCGAGTCGCTCACCCCCGTGCAGTGGGCCGCGTTGGCGCGCGGCTTGTCCGCCCTGGCCGCCCCGGCGGAGGTCTCGTGATGGCCGCGACGCGCGACGAGTCGACCCCCATGATGCGCCAGTTCCGGCGCATCCGCGGCGAGCTGCCCGCCGACGTCCTGCTCCTCTTCCGCATGGGCGACTTCTACGAGATGTTCTTCGAAGACGCCCAGGCCGCGGCCCCCATTCTGGGCGTCGCGCTGACTCACCGGGCCGGTGCGCCGATGTGCGGCGTGCCGTACCATGCGCTCGACGCCTACC
>JAAYZJ010000325.1 GCA_012514915.1 Lentisphaerota bacterium
CGCGCTGTTCGAAGAAGCGTCCCGAGAAGGCCCGCGCAATGCCGTCGAGCAGGTCGGTGTGGTAGGCGGGATCGGCGATCACGCCCTGCTCGTCCTCGAATTGATGCAGGAAATTGCGAGTGCCGACATTCTCGTGAAAATCGGCCAGCGTGACGATGGGGCCGTCGCCGCGCTCGAACAACCCCATCAGCGCCTGGCTTTCAGGCTGCGAGCCGGGGGCCGGGCCGCGCAGCGAGATCGGACAGATCTCCTCGATGCCGTGCGGTGCGCCGTACGCGCCCCAGTGAACCGTTCCGGCCGCGGCGTATTCCCATCCGCCGGGCAGGTTGCGGTTGAGGTTGATCGCGCTCGGCTGCTGCTGGCGGTTGTCGAACCCATCCGAGCAGACGCTGGGTATCCACCAGAGTTGCCGGTTGCCCAGCAGATCCTCCGCCTCCCAGCCGCCGGTCGCGGTCTGTTCGAGCAGATAGCGGACGGTGCGCAGCACGCCGTAGATCGGCGCCCATTCGTAGGGGTGGACCGCGTTCGAGAGCGCGACGGCGGGCAGCCCCGGGCGGCGGGCGATCTTGAGCAGCCAGAGGTCGCGGCCGGCGACCGAACGCCCGATCCGCTCCAGACCGGCCTGCGGACCGTGGGGCCGGACGAGATCGGCCAGCGAATCGATGAAATCCTCGTAGTGCGCGTGCGGCACGACGAAGCGGCCGAAGGTCACCGGGCTGCGGCCGAGCAGCGACAGGAAGATCTGGATGGCCGGCGTCTCGCTGCCGCACGGCTCCGGCTTGCGGTCGACCGTCAGCAGATCCATGATCGTGATCCGCCCGCCACCGGGCGTCGGGGCGCTCAGGAGCACGGGCGCGCCCGTGCGGCTCTCGCGCCCCCAGACCGTCAGCTTGGCCGCCCGGATGAAACGGTCGGTCGCCTCCCCCGGCGTCAGGATGCGGATGGCGGGGTCGAGCGGCGAGGGGGCGTAGAGATGCACGCGGTCGCCGACGGCGAAACCAGTCGGCACAGGGGGTGGCGCGCAGATCTCGACCGCCGGGGCATGGGGATAGACGGCGCGGTTTTCCTGGTGGCACATGACCGCCAGCGGTTCGGCCGTCGAGCCGGCGGCGAAACCGAGCGCGACCTCGTGCCCCGAGGCACGCGCCAGGGCGGCGGCGATCTCGATGTCGACCACGACGTGGCGCGGACCGGCCCACTCCACCAGCGCCTCCCAGGCGGGAAACGGCTGCGCGAGGGTCTGGACGACGGCAGCCTCGTCCGCCGAAGCCGCCCCACCGCCCGCGAGCGCGCCGGAGGCGGCCGCCTCGACGGCGCCGACGCCGAAGGCGCGCCAGAGGATCGCCCGGCGCAGGTAGCTGCCGGGCTCGACGCCGAGCGTGACCACCCGCTGCGCCGGGGAGGGGCCCGTCGGCGTGAAGCGCGCCGGGCCGGCGAAGACGTCGCCGCGCTGTCCGTCGGCCGGCACAATGCCCGATCCGGCGGCCAATTGACTGTGCTGGCTCATGTCGGTCTCCTAGAGGGCTCTTGCAGAACCCAAACGGACGACACGGAGGTCGTCCCTCCAGCCCTGATAACCAGTGGTTGCCACAGCGCTGGAGGGTCGGGCTCTGTCCCGTCCGGTTCCTGCAGGGGGTTCTGCAAGCGCCTCCTGTAAGTTATTCCTGGGGAGGGGTGGCGTCGGGCCGCGCGGCGTAAACGAAGCTGCGGCGGAAGAGGCCGCCGAAGCTGTCGTCGTTGAGCACGCGGATGGTCAGCTCGTTGGGCGCGTCGAAACGGACCTGGTCGGTGATGTCGATCTCGTGGTGGTAGCGCCAGCGCATGTAGCCGGCGTGATGGGGGATCTGGTCGGCGATCGCCCCGTTCACCCAGCACCACCCCTGGTTGTTGATGCCGCCGATGAAGAGCCGGATGCGGCGGCCCTTGAAGGACGCGGGGACGGTGAAGCTCGTGCGGTACCAGGCAAGGCCGTTGTAGCCGCGCAGGGTGGTGTCGTCCTGATAGCCCTGGGCTTCCCAGCAGCGGGTGGTGTCGATCGGCTTCCAGCCGCTGCCGGCGCCCGGGTCGAACCAACCCGCGACGAGGCCGTCGTTGTCGGGGTCGGTGCGGAACGACCACGTGACCGGCAGCGCCGCGACCAGGTCGCCGCGCGGGCCGGCGATCATCTCCTGCTTGGCGCGGTACTGCCGCAGCTTGCCGCGGGCGCTGGCGTTGGCTCCCAGCTCGCCGTACATCTTGCCGCCATCGTACTTGGCCATGACGGTGTCGACCAGGGCCGGGTTGATCGCGTCGAACTCCCGCTCCATGTCGATCATCCGTTGCGCCAGGTCGGCGGCGGCCGCGAAATCGAGTTCCGCCTCGGCCTGGCGCATGTCGCTGTAGGCGCGTAGGTGGTCGGCCTGCAGGCGGGCGAAGCGGACGCGCGTCCGCGTGGCGGCGTCGGCGTCCGCCGCGAGCGCCTCGATGTCACCGAGGGCATCGGTCAGCTTGACGACCGCCTCATGGGGAAAGATCTCGTGCAGCCGCTCCTCCTCGTGGTACTCCACCTGGGCCTCGGCCAGCAGCTTCTCGACCCCGTCGAAGAAGGCGCCGACCGGCACGGCCGCCGGACCGTAGAAGAGGCGGTTGTGCTCGTCGAGCAGCGCGTCGATGTCGGTGTTTACATCCCACAGCATCCGTCCCAGCACGTAGTAGTTGAGCAGCCCCGTCTTGAAGGCCGCGCGCCCTTCCCACTCGGCGCCCGCCAGGCCCATCTCCTTGAGCTGCCGGATGTTGAAGGCATGGACGCGGTGGAGGGGCATGGCGATGTTGCAGTGGAACTGGAAGGCCGGGTAGTACTGCCGCTCGACCATGTAGGGGTTGACCTTGGCCCAGCGGCGTAGCAGGGTCGCCTTCTCCTGCGTCATCCAGCCGGGGAAGTCGAGGCGGTGGTGCTGGGGATAGCCGAGAAACGCGAGGTGCAGCGAGATGTTGCCGTTCAGGCGCGTGGCCATTGGCGGCCGCGTGCGACCGGAATAGGCCGTCGAGGTGATCCACTTGCCGGGGAACTCCTTCTCGACGGCAACCGCCACTTGATTGAGGAAGCGGTAGAACCCCTCGCTGATGTCCTGGATGGCGGTGTTGTAGGGCTCCTTCTGCATCAGGTTGTAGTTGTGGAAGCGGCAATCGGCGCA
>JAAYZJ010000326.1 GCA_012514915.1 Lentisphaerota bacterium
ACCGCCGCGAGGGCGGCCGCCTCGTCGCGCACGTGGCCCGTGCGGGCGAGCACCTGGACGAGCTCGGCGATGACATCCGTCTTGGTTGCGCCCTTCAGACGGGGCACCAGTGTCCCGGGGGTCAGATAGCGGCACATGCGGGTGTTGCGCGCCATGCGCGCCTCCTCGTCGTGCGGCACGGCCAACACCCGGTGGGGATCCAGAGGACGCTGCAGCTCGCGCAGTGTCAGCTCGATCTCGATGACGACCTCGGTCATGGCCATGCGGACGAAGGGCAGCTCGCTGGGACTGCAGCGGAAGCGGATCTCGCAGGGGGCGCGCTCCAGATTGATGACCATGGCATCTTTGCGCATCTGGTAGGTGTCCCCGTCGAGGTCGAGCATGTGGACGAAGAAGCCCTCCTTGCGGAACTGCTCCAGCAGGTGGTTGAGGAGCAGATCCGTGACCTCGGGCGTCGGGAAGCGGTACTTCACCTCGGGCGGTTCCGGGGGCACCGGTGCGCCCTTGCGCAAGCCGCTGGCGTTGGAGCGGAACGCCCGCACCAGTAAAGGGGGCGGAACCATGGTCGTGATCAGCGTCATCAGGATGGCGACCCCGAAGACCTCCTGCGAGATCAGCCCCTTCGAGATGCCGATGCCCGCCACGATCAAGGCGACCTCGCCGCGCGGCACCATGCCCAGGCCGACGCGGAGGGCGCCGCGCAGGTTGAAGTGGCACAGCAGCGTCGGCAGGCCGCACCCCAGCAATTTGGCGAGCACGGCGCCGACGGTGTAGATGAGGCCAAAGGCGAGGATGCGCGGGTCGCCGAGCTGGCGCACGTTGACCATCATGCCCATGACGACGAAGAAACAGGGGACCATGAAGAGGTAGATGGGGTGCAGGTGCTCGCGGATGACCTGGCTGATGTCGGTGCGGGAAAGCGACAGGCCCAGCACGTAGGCGCCGATGATCATCGCCAACTGGGCCTCCTCGAACAGCCCCGAGACGATCAGCGCCAGGCCGAGGGCCAGGATGGCGATCTCGGCCTTGCCGCCAAGCGACTTGAGCGCCGAGCCGATCCGGCGCGCGGCGAGCACCCCCACCACCGTGGCGCCGAGCCAGATGCCCAGCGATTTCGCGGCGATCACGCCGATATGCCCCCAGTCGACGCCGCCCCCCCCGGCCGAGACACCGATGACGCCCATGCCGATGGCGAGCATCACAATGCCCAGGACGTCGTCGAGCACGGCGCCGGCGAGGATGGTGACTCCCTCCGGCGAATCGAGCTTGCGCTTCTCCGAGAGGATGCGCGCCGTGATGCTGACGGAGGTGGCGGTCGACATGACTCCCAGGAAGATGCAGGCCGGATGGAAGAACCCGAAGGTCCCCTCCATGATCCAGGGGAGCATCAGCATGCCCATCCCCGCGCCCACGGTGAACGAGCAGACGACGCCGCCGATTCCCACCAGCCCGCCCGCCCAGGCATAGCGCACGAGCAACTGCAAATCGGTTTCGAGCCCGACCATAAAGAGGAGGACAATCGAGGCCAGCGTGCAGATCCCGTAGAGCTCGGGGGAAACGGGCGTCGTTCCCGAGCCGAGCGCCGGCACCACGTGGAAGAGCCCCTGCTCGAGGCCTTCCAGAAAAGGAATCGGGATGCCGCCGAGCAGCGACGGGCCGATCGCGATGCCGATGCAGAGCTCGCCCAGCACGCCCGGCAGATGCAGCCGCTCGAACAGGCGCCCACCCAGGCGGGCCGCGAACAGGATCACGCCCAACTGAATGACCAGAACCATCATCCGTTCGGTCAGCGAAGGCGCCGCGTCCGCCCCCGCCTCCGCCGCGAGCGCGGCCCCGGGCAGCAGCGTCAGGAACACGCTTCCCATCATCCGCCGCCACCGTCCGCGGGCCTGACGGGACGCGGACGGGAGAACCGGGGTGCGCGGCACCGCCGCAGTTTTGACGGTAATCATCATGGCTGACTTCCTCTCGGGTTGCCGGGGGACGACTCCGGCTCGGAGGCTCCCCCGGCGGCGAGGTTGCGCCCCGCCAATCGACTGAACAACCGCCGCTGGTCGTGTTCGATCAAGGCGGCAAGCACATCGCAGGGGGCGCGGGCATCGCGCAAGGCCTGCACCACCAGCCCTTCGCGCAGCGCCAGTGCCACCTGAACCATCATCTCGAGGTGATGGGGAACACTGTCGGCGCAGACGATGACGATAATCCGGACGGGACGCCCGTCGGGCGCCTGGAAATCGATGCCTCCGGGCGCAATCCCGATCGCGATCCCATTGCGCCCGTTCGGTGCCGATGGCGCCCGCGCATGCGGCAGGGCGATTCCCTCGCCCACGGCGGTCGACAGCAGCGCCTCGCGATCCATCAACTGGCCGACGAACCTCTGGGCATCGACCACCAGTCCCGCCCGCATCAGCGGGGCGGCCAGACGGGCGAAGACGGCCTCCTTCGGCTCTGGCGCCAAGTCGGTCAGGATGCAGCCGTCCGGAATCAGGCGGGACAACGATTGCGGCACCACCGTGGCGGGGCGCAGCTCCTGCAGCGCCTCGGTCGCAGCGCTGCGCATGCCGCCCATCAGCCAATCGTTCAGCGCGTCGCGCGAGAACCGCCACTGATTGGCGATCTTGACGGCGGGGAGCTCGCCGCGGCGCAACATGCGCAACACGGTCTTCTCCGCGACCTTCAGGTACGCGGCGACTTCCGCGAGCGTCAGCAGCGTCTGACCCTGCGATGCCCCGAGATTGTCGCTCATAGTCCTATGTTGTCCATTCGTGTCCCGTATTGTCACCATACGCCAAATCTGCCTGCGCGTCAAGTGGCGGTCATCATGCAATTCAGCAAGTCTCAATTTGGCCTCTTTTCAGACACCGGACGACACGGAGGTCGTCCCTCCATCTTTGAAAACATCGGTTCTTCGAAGAAACTGGAGGGTCGGGCTCCGTCCCGATCGGAGGAGAAGACCATCTCCAGGGATAGACAAACGCTCACGATTGTAGGATACTTTTCTAATGCGCCTTGGGCGCAACGGCCTGGGGTGGGTTGTCCGAGCCGCTTGAGGCTCTTGAAGAAAGGCGTTGTCATGATGCGATGGTTCATGCTGGGATTGACCGTTCTGTGGCTGGCCGGCTGCGATTACGAGACACCGCTTGTCACGGACCCCGCGCTCGACATCGACCGCGCGCTGGTCGGGCTATGGAGCAAGCCGGGGGCATCGGGTGCCGCCGAGCACCTGCTGGTGCTGCCGCTCGATCCGCGCGAGGCGCTGGTCGTCTACCCCGCCGGCTCCCCCGACGCGATGTTTGCCCGTGCCACGCTTTGGCGCCGGGATGACCTGACCCTCATGCAGCTCAACTGGTTCGGCACGGCCCGTGCCGCGCTGCCGAAGGATCGACGGACTTTCCAGTTTGCCGCCTTCGACCTCGCGGGCGACACGTTGACCGTGCGGCTGCTCAACCGCGACGCGGTCAAGCCCGCGGAAGCGTCGGCGGACGGCCTGGCGCAGGCTATCCGCGCCGGCCGCGGCAATCCGGCAAGCTACCGCGATGCCATGGTGTTCACGAGGCGCCAGGCGCCGGGCGCGGAGCGGGATGCACCATGACGACACGCGAACGCTTCCATGCCGTCATGGATTTCCAGCCGTTCGACCGCCTGCCCCTGCTGGAGTGGGCCGGCTGGTGGGACAAGACGATCGAACGCTGGCGTGGCGAGGGTCTGCCGGCCGCGGCGGACGACCGCTATGCGATCTGCCGCCATTTCGGCCTCGACGTCTACAAGCAGGACTGGTTCCCCGTCTGCCGCCCCGGCTGCCCCGCCCCCGTCTCGCACGGCGCGGGAATCATCGCGGACGAGGCCGACTACGACCGCATCCGGCCCCATCTGTTTCCGGCGGCCCCCGTCAACCGGGTGAAATGGGAGTCCTGGGCGGCGGAGCAATCCCGCGGCGACGTTGTCTTGTGGTTCAGCGTCGATGGGTTCTTCTGGTTCGCCCGGCGGTTGCTAGGGATTGAGCGGCACCTCTACGCCTTCTATGACCAGCCCGCCCTGCTGCACCGGATCAACGCCGACCTCGCCGAGTGGATCCTGCGTGTCATCGACCAGGTCGGCGCCATCTGCACGCCGGACTTCATGACTTTCGGCGAGGATATGAGCTACAACCACGGCCCGATGCTCTCGCGCGAGTGCTTCGACTCCTTCATGCGCCCCTACTACGACCGCATCATCCCCGTCCTGCGCCAGCGGGGCATCCTGCCGCTCATCGACTCGGACGGCGACATCACGACGCCCGCCCACTGGTTCGCGGACGCCGGTCTGGCAGGCATCCTGCCGCTGGAGCGGCAGGCGGGCGTCGACATCGCCGCGCTGCGACGCGAACACCCGCGGATGCGCTTCATCGGACATTTCGACAAGATGACGATGAACCGCGGGGAGGCGGCGATGCGCGCCGAGTTCGAGCGCCTGGCGCCGACGGCCGCCCAAGGCGGCTTCCTGATCAGTTGCGACCATCAGACGCCGCCCGGCGTCTCCCTGGACGCTTACCAGACCTATCTGGCGCTATTCCGGGAGGTCGCCGCGGAGATCGGGCGCCTCTCGCAACAGGTTATCGGTTGCGCATGAACCACCAACCAGTTGGCCGACATTCATTTTTGACTGCGCGCGGCTCCGCGCGCTTTCTCTCCCGCCGCCTGCGGCGGTAAAATCCAGTTCGGGTACGGGGTGATGGGGCGGTACGGTGGTGCGTCACCCGGCTGCGGAGCAGGCTCCGCGATAGAAAGCGCGTGCAGGCACGC
>JAAYZJ010000327.1 GCA_012514915.1 Lentisphaerota bacterium
CCAGTCGCCGCACTGGCAGCCGGATTTCGGCCTGACCCCGATCGATCCGCATGTCTTCCAGCGCTGAGCGGCAGGCCCGCGGCGGCGCGATCCCCGTGGCCAGGCGCGTCCGGGAGAAATGGAAACGGTGACGCAACGGTGACAGGTCTTCCGGAACTGCTCGCTCCCGCCGGCTCGTTCGAAGCCGCCTGCGCGGCGCTGCAATACGGCGCCGACGCCGTCTACCTCGGGCTGCCGCGCCTCTCGGCGCGTGCCGAGGCGGTCAACCTCGATGCCGCCGCCCTACGCCGCATTGTGAACGTGGCCCACGGCCTCGATCCGCGGCGCGCCGTCTACGTCGCGCTCAACACGCTCGTGCGCGACGACGAGTGCGGCACGCTGCTCGACGCGCTCGAACTGGCCGACGACGCGGGCGTCGATGCGCTCATCATCCAGGATCTGGCCGTCTACCGGCTGGCGCACCGCGAGTTCCCGCGCCTGGCGCTGCACGCCAGCACGCAACTGGCGATCCACGACGCCGACGGCGCCTGCGCGCTGGCCGAGCTCGGGTTCCGCCGGGTCGTGCTGGCCCGCGAGCTGACGCTCGGCGAGATCGCCGCCGTCGCGGCGCGCGCGCCGATCGAGGTCGAGGTCTTCGTGCACGGCGCCCTGTGCTACGCGACCAGCGGCCTCTGCCTCTTCTCGGCCCTGCAGGCCGGCCGCAGCGGCAACCGCGGGCAGTGCGCCTATTGCTGCCGCGAGCGGTTCGCCGCCACCGATGGGTGGGCCGGGCATCCCTTCTCGATGCGCGACCTCGCGCGGCTCGACCGCGTCGAGGATCTACGCCGCGCGGGCGTCGCCAGCCTCAAGCTCGAGGGGCGCATGAAGAGCCCGCTGTACGTCGCTGCCGTGACGGATCTCTACCGGCGCAAGCTCGATGGCCGTCTGAGTCCCGAATGCGAGGCGGCCGCGCAAGCCGATCTGCAGACGATTTTCAGCCGCCCGTGGACCCCCCTGCACCTCGACGGTCCCCAGCCCGCCGAGGCCGTGATCGACGCGCTGGCGGTGGGCCACCGCGGCACGCCGATCGGGCAGGTCGAGGCCGTCCGCCGCGAGCGCGCCGCCCCCGCGCGCTGGCTGGTCTTTTGCACGCGACGGGCCCTCGAGAAGCACGATGGACTGCAGGTCGAACTGCCGACCGGTGGGCGCCCCTTCGGCTTCGGGATCGCGCGGATGCGTCTGGCCGGGCAGAACCGTCTCGAAGTCGGCGTGCCCGCCGGCAGCCGCGTCGAGATCGCGCTGCCCGACGATGCGCCGCCGCTGCCGGCGGGGGCGCCCGTCTTCTGCTCCGCCTCGCAGGCGGTGCAGCGCCGCTTTCCCCTCGTGACGCCGCGCGAGCAGGAATGCCGCGCCGCCCGCCCCTTGCTGGTGGACATCGAGCTCGCGGCAGCCGGGGCGCGCGCGCGGGGCACGCCGCCCGACGCGCCGGAATCGGCCGTCGAGGTGGAGGAGCGGGCCGACCTGGGGCCGGCCCGCCAGGCCGATCAGACGCTGCCGGCGGTGCGGCGGGCTTTTGAGCGGTTGGGCGACAGCGACTGGCGGCTGGCCGGACTGACGCTCAGCGACGCGGCGGGACGCTATGCGCCGCCCTCCGTGCTCAACCGGTTGCGCCGCCGCCTCCGCGAAGCGCTCGATGCCCGGCTCGCCGATGCGCGCGCGGCGGCCCATGCCGTCCGGGCGGCCGCCCTGGCCGCGCAGCTTGCGCCGGTGGCCGACCCGCCGCGCGCCGCGCCGCGCGTCTCGGTCAAGCTGCCCGTGGCGGCCGCGCCGGAGTGCTTTCCGGGGGCCGCCGAGCGGGTGCTGGCGCTCGGCGTGGCCGACTGCGGGCCGGAACTGGCGGCGCGGGTCGAGGCCTGGCGGCGGGTGCAGCCCGGCGTGCCGTTGCGGCTCGCCCTGCCGCCCATCGTCCGGGGCGACGACGCGCACGCGGCGGTTGAGCGGGCCGTGCGCGGGCTGCTGGCCGCTGGATTCACGCGGTGGGAATGCGCCGGGCTCGCCGATCTGTTCCGCCTCCGGCGCGGCGCCGCGGGCGAAGCCCTTTCGCTGACCGCCGACGGCGCCCTCTACGGGCTCAACCGGCTGGCCGGCCGGCAGCTCGCGGAGCTGGGTGTGGAGGGGGTGGTCGCGCCGGCCGAGGCCGATGCCGCCGTGCTGCTGCCGCTGTGCCGCCTGCGCGACCCCGTCTGGATTGTTCCCCTCTACCAGCGGCCCGCGCTGTTTCTCGCCGAGACGCGGCCCGTCGCGCCGCCCGGCGACACGCCCGATGGCGCGGTCACGCTGACCGACCGGCGCGGGCGGCGCTTCGAGGTCGTCCCGGACGACGGCCGCTGGATCACCCGCGCGGCCGAGCCGCTGCAGCGCACCGCGCTGCGGGCGGCGCTGGAGGAGGCGGGAGTCGCCGAGCTGCGGATCGACCTCGTCGGGGAGGCGGAAGGCGCGCGCGCCGCCGTCTGGCGCCGCTGCAGCGGGGCTACCCCACCACCTGCGGGCGGATGACGTTGACCTGCATCGCCGACAGGCGTTCCTGCAGGCGGGCGAAGGTCGCCTCGTCGGGGCAGAGGCCGACGATCGCGCCGCCCGATCCCGAGAACTTCGCGCTGGCGCCTGCCTCGCGGGCGGCCTGCACGAGGCGCAGATTTCCCTCGCTCAGGTTGTAGAGCTTGGCCCGCAGATCGAAATTGGCGTTCATCAGGCGGCTCAACTGGGCGTAGTCGCGCGCGAGCAGCGTCTCGCGCGCCTGGTCGGTCAGCCGTGCCCAGGCCTGCATGGCCGCGACAACTTCGGGCTCGCCGGCGTTGAAACGGTCGCGGATGTTGTTGTGGAAGATCTCCGAGCCCTCCGAGAGGTCGGTCCGGTAGGCGATGTAGAGCGGCGGCAGGAGCGAGGCGTCGAGCGGCTCGTAGCGGCCGAAGCCCTGCTTCTCCATCAGGCCGCGGTCGAAGTCCATGTAGACCAGTCCCTGATAGACCTGCGCGACGCGGTCCTGCAGCCCGGCGCTGATGCCGAGTTCGCGGTTCTCGACGGCGCGGATCAGGTTGGCCAGTTGCGGCGGGGGGATCTGCACGCCGTAGAACGATATCAGCGCCCGCATGCAGGCGGTAATGATCGCGCTCGAGCCGGCGAGGCCCACCAGGTTGGGAATGTCCGAATGGTAGCGGATGGTGAAGTTGCGGCCGTGGAGCTGGATGCCGTGTGCGCGGCAGTAGCCGTGGAAGGTCTTGAGGGCCGCCTTGATCAGGCGGATGCCCCCGTAGTAGCCGAAGAGGCGCACATCGTCGGCCAGCGCGTCGAGGCTGCCGAAGACCGACTCGTCGCGCCGGCACGACTGGATCTCGAGCTCGGGCGATTCGTAGAGGAGCACTTCGGCCCGGAAGTTGTTGAACGTGAAGGCGATCGTCTTGCCGAAATAGCCGTCCGACGGGTTGCCGATGAGGGCGGCGCGCGGATAGGCCTGCGTGCGGATGATCATGATGGACTCCTTGTGACGCGACGCGGCGCTAGCGGGCGGCGGCGCCCGTGCGCCGCGCCTCCAGCGCCTGCCGGAGCGCCGCCAGGTCGGCGGCCGGCGCCGCGCCCGAGGCGACGGCCGCCTGGGCCACCGCCAGCGAGACGTTGACGATCAGGCGGCGGTCGAAGGGCTTCGGGATGATGTACTGCGGGCCGAAGGCGAGGCTCTCGCCGGGGTAGAGGGCGCGCACGTCGTCGGTGACCCGCTCGCGCGCCAGGGCGGCGAGCGCCTCGGCGGCCGCGACCTTCATGGGGATGTTGATCGTCCGGGCGCGCACGTCGAGGGCGCCGCGGAACAGATAGGGGAAGCCCAGCACGTTGTTGATCTGGTTGGGGAAGTCCGAGCGTCCGGTCGCCATGACGTAGGGGGCCTTGCCGAAGGCGGCGGCGACGGCGTCGGGGTGGATTTCCGGATCGGGGTTGGCCATGGCGAAGATCGCGGGGAACTCCGCCATCTTGCGGACCTCCTCGCCCTTGACGCAGTCGGCCGCCGAGACACCGATGAAGACATGGGCGCCGCGCAGCGCCTCGCCCAGCGTGGCGGCCTGGGTCTTGACGGCGTGGCGCCGCTTGTGGGCGTTGAGATCGGTCCGGTCGGAGCGGCAGGGGCCCTTGCTGTCGCAGATCACGAGGTCCTTGACGCCGGCCGCCTTGCACATGTCGGCGATGCGGATGCCGGCGGCGCCGGCGCCGTTGACGACCACCCGGAGCTCGCCGATCTGGCGGTCGCTGAGGCGCGCGTAGTTCATGACGCCCGAGAGGGTGATCACGGCCGTGCCCCACTGGTCGTCGTGGAAGATGGGGATGTCGAGCATCGCGTCGAGCGTGTCCTCGACCTCGAAGCAGGCCGGGGCAGCGATGTCCTCGAGGTTGATCCCGCCGTACATCGGCGCCAGCGCGGCGACGTGGTCGATGATGCGCGCGGGGTCGGTGCGGCCCGTGTCGAGCCCCTCGAGGCGGCAGCGGCCCAGCGGGACGGGCCAGGCGTCGACGTCGCCGAACGACTTGAAGAGGACGGCCTTGCCCTCCATGACCGGCACGCTGGCCAGGGCGCCGAGGTCGCCCAGCCCCAGGATCGCCGTGCCGTCGGAGACGACCGCCACCAGGTTGCTCCGCGAGGTGTAGTCGAACGACAGCGCCGGACTGGCGGCGATCGCCTTGACGGCCTGCGCCACGCCGGGGGTGTAGGCCAGGCAGAGGTCGCGCTGGGACGCGACGGGCCGGGGCAGCCCCAGCCGGATCTTGCCGCCCAGATGGTATTCCAGAACTTGTTCGCGCGTGACCGTCAGATTCGTCGCCATGTCCCTGCCTGCTTTCTGTGGAAAAGAACCATAATTATACCACGGCCGCGCGGTTTTGTGGGAGAAAAGTGGCGGAGGGGGGGGCAGGGGCAGCCTCTTGTTGTTTGCGTTCCATGCGGCAGAAGCTCGTTTTTCATCGTCCTTGTCCTCAGTGCGCGAAGCGAACGGTCCTCGTCCTCGTTCTCGACGGGTCACGGAGGAGAATCGAGGACGAGGACGAGGACGATGGCCCCGGAGATGCCGCCGAGGGCCGTGAAACGGGGATGCGGCCATGCGCCTGGCGCCCGCGGTCTCCGCGGGGCATGGATGGAGAACGCCCGCCGGGGACGGCGGTCCCCACGTTCCGGCCTTCCTGTCCGCCGGCCATGCCCCCCCTTGGCGTCCATGGCGGCATGGCGGTTCGACGCCAGTCCACACACGCAGGGGACAGGCAGGAATGCCTGTCCTACCTTCCCCTCTCCCCCCTTGGCGTCCATGGCGGCATGGCGGTTCGACGCCAGTCCACACACGCACCGTCCTGATCATCATGTAATCCCCGATTGCTCGATGCACAGTTTTGGGGCTGGCCTAACCGGGATGCTTATGTTATTTTGATTCAATTATTTCCCGGATTCCGCCGAGGTTGAAGCGCATGCAAGCACTGATTATCAAGCAAGGGCTCGTCCTGATGGCCGCCGGCATGGCGATCGTCTTCGTTTTTCTTTATGTCATGGTGCTGGTCATGCGGTTGACGGCGATGGTGGTGCCCCGGTTCAACCACCTGCTGCCCGATGTCGCCCCCAAGGCGCCGCCCCGTCCCGCGGCGGCGGCCCCGGCACCGCCTGATGCCGCGATCGCCGTGGCCATCGCGGCGGCCGTCGCCCGAACCCGTTGATTTCCCCGTTCCAAACATCCGAAACAAGCGAGGAGCTCCCCCCGTGGCCAAGAAACAGATCCAGTTCATGTGCACCGCCTTCCGCGACGGCTTCCAGTCCGTCTACGGCGCCCGCGTTTTCTCGAAGGACTTCATGCCGGCCGTCAAGGTCGCCTACGATGCCGGCATCCGCTGGTTCGAAG
>JAAYZJ010000328.1 GCA_012514915.1 Lentisphaerota bacterium
CGAAGAGCACGAAGGGGGAGCAGGGGCTCAAGGCGGGGCAGGCATTCCTGCCTGTCCGCGCCCCGGCGCAAGGGAAGTTCCTGATTTTTTTGACTGCGCGCGCCCGCGCGCGCTTTCTCTCCCGCCGCCTGCGGCGGTAAAATCCAGTTCGGGTACGGGGTGTGATGGGGCGGTACGGTGGTGCGTCACCCGGCTGCGGAGCAGGCTCCGCGATAGAAAGCACGTGCAGGCACGCGCAAAAAGTTTCGCGCACGTACAACTGCTGGATGCGCAACATTCGCGCGGATGCACGCAGTCATATACGCCTTGCCGTAGCCCCTTGTCGCCCACTGCTTGATGTGCCTGCCTGCGCACCCCAGGTCGCCAACCGATGCCCCCCAACCCCCACACCCCCACACTCCCACACCTTGGGTGCACACCTTTGTTGTCGCGTCGCGGCGGGGTGCTTGGTAAAGTGCCGGCATGATTCCACGACAGACACGAACGACCGGAGGCGCGGCGGGATGACGATCGCCCAGCGCATGGGAGAGGCGCACTATGGGCGCCGCCGCCGGATTGAGCACGGGCGCCTGCTGGAGGTCGCGCAACCGGTGAGCCCGAAGATGACGGCGCTCAAGATCCGGGTCATCCGGCCGATCCTGAACCTGGGACTGCGCCTGCTGGGGCTCTACCGGCATGGATACCGCCAGTATCACAGTCTGGTCGTGCGGCGCAACACGCTGGCCTTGCGCAACCTGCCCGCGCCATTCGAGGGATACACCCTGCTGCATTTGAGCGATCTGCACATCGATCTCGACCCCTCGCTGGTCGATTCGATCGGCGTGGCCCTGGCCGGGCTGCGGTATGACTGCTGCGTGATGACGGGCGACTTCCGTAACTCGACGGTCGGTTCCTGGCGCGACGTGCTCGCCCCCATGCGCCGGCTGCTGGCCCTCGTCGAAGCCCCGGTGTACGCCGTGCTGGGCAACCACGACTTCGTCGACATGGTGGAGCCGCTCGAACGGCTCGGCATGCGCTTCCTGGTCAACGAGTCGGCGCCGCTGGCGTGGGGAGGGGAGGTGATCCATCTCGTGGGGATCGACGATCCGAACATCTATGCCACGCATGATCTGGAGCACGCCCTGCGCGGCGTTCCTGACGACGGCGTCAAGATTCTGCTGTCGCATTCCCCGGTGGTCCACCGCGAGGCGGCGGCGTACGGCATCCAGGCGGTGCTCGCCGGCCACACGCACGGCGGGCAGGTCTGCCTGCCGGGTGGGCGGATGCTGGTGCACAACGACAAAAGCCCGCGTCACATGCTTCGTGGCGCCTGGCGAGCAGGAACGCTGCAGGGCTACACTTCGGTTGGAACCGGGGCCTGCGGGCTTCCCGTCCGCTTCAACTGTCCGCCGGAAGTCGCGCTGCACGCGCTTGTTCGCGTCCCCTGAATCAGGGGATGATGTCGGGGTGGCCCTCTTGCCCGCCGGGCCCCGTTCCTTCATCGCCCGTCATGTCGAAGGCGATGATCTGGTCGCCCGCCGGCTGGCTCTGCGCCAGGTAGGGCTCGCTCCGGTAGGTCCGCAGGTCGTTGAGTTCGCGCAGCAGTTGCCCGAGCGATTCGGCGGCGGACAGCGAGAGTTCCAGGAGCTCCTGGCGCTGTTGCCGCTCCGAGTCGGGCAGGCGCAGCAGCAGTTCCATGCTGTTGAGCAGGACCGTCGAGGGCTGGCCGAGGTGGTGACAGACACTGCCGAGGCTTTCCATCATGACGCGGTTGCGCTCGACGCTGCGCTCGGCCATGGCGGCCCGCTCGTGGTCGGTCATGTCGCTGAACGAAAGGACGGCGCCGATCAGGTCGTTGTCGCTGTTGCAGTTGCCCACGGCGGTGCACTCGGCCGCCACACGGCCGCCGTCGGCCTGCACGCACGTCACGCGTCCATGCCAGGCGCGTCCCGCCTTGACTTCGGCCAGCAGCGCGCCGGGGACGTCGGGCTCGCCGATGAACCGGGAGAGGCCGAGCCCCTGCAGCGTTTCGCCGGGCGGATACCCCACGAGCTGGTTCATGGCCGGATTGGCGAAGATCAGCACCCCCTCCAGATCGATCACGGCGATGCCCGCGTGCGTGGTGCGGATGGCGACGTCGGCCATCTGGAGGCGATCCTCCGTCTCCTTGCGCCAGGTGATGTCGTGCATGAAGAAGCACAGGCGCTTGACGCCGTCCACCTCGCTCATGTGGACGGCGATTTCCGCGGGAAAGAATTCGCCCGTGCTGCGGCGGCACCAGGCATGCAGCCGGACAAACCGTTCGCGCCCGAGCGTGCGCGTGATATGCGCGAGCAGGGCCTCGTCGGAGCCGGAGATGATGTGCAGGATGTTGAGCCCCGCGAACGCGTCGCGCTGCAGGCACTCGATGGCCCGGAGATTGCCGGCGAGGATGTCGCCGTTCAGGCTGGTCAGAAGCGTCGCGTCGTAGGCGTGTTGAAAGAGGTGGTTCAGCAAGGCCGGGGTCAACGCGAGCTGCTCGTTCCGGCGTGGCTCGGTCTGGCGGGCGGCCTGCGGTGGAATGGCCGGTTCCTCCATCGAGGGGAGGATGTCGAGGCGCATCGTCTTGGAGTGCGCCTTGCGCGTGTCGACCAGCACCTGCGAAACGCGGTCGCCGCCTGGCCGGGTTTGATCCGGAACCGCGC
>JAAYZJ010000329.1 GCA_012514915.1 Lentisphaerota bacterium
GTGATCGTGTCGATGCCCACCGTGCCCACCATCCAGAGGCGAATGTCCGTATCCATGGTTCCTGCTCCTTGTCCTGCGGTCATCATGATTGGCGTTTGCCGGCAGCGGCACGGCGCCGCGCGACCGGCTTGGCGGCGCGGGTCTGCCGCCTGACCAGCGCGTCGAGCGCCAGCTCGTAGCCGTGCGCCCCCAGCCCGCTGATCACGCCGACGCAGACGGGAGCGGTCAGGCTGGTGTGGCGGAAGGGTTCGCGGCTGTAGATGTTCGAGAGATGCACCTCGACGCAGGGGAGCCCCGTGGCCGCGATGGCGTCGCGGATGGCCACGCTCGTGTGCGTGTAGGCGGCCGGGTTGATGATCAGACCGTCGGCGGCGCCGAGCGTCTGTCCGATGGCGGTCACCAGCTCGCCCTCGACATCACTCTGGAAAAACGTGATGTCCACCCCCAGAGCCCGGGCATGAGCTGTTAGTGACGTCTGGATCGACGCCAGCGAGTCGTGCCCGTAGACCGCCGGCTCGCGACGCCCGAGCAAGCCCAGATTCGGGCCGTTGATCACCGCGATTTTCATGTCTCGTCCTCCTCGCTTTCGGGGGTCGGTCCGGCGCCGGCCGCCTGGCGCGTCTCGCCGGTTTCGTAGGCCAGACAGCATTTCAGCCGGCCGCAGGATCCGTTGATCGTACTCGGGTTGAGGGAGAGTCCCTGGGCCTTGGCCATGCGGACGTTGACCGGCCTAAAGCGCTGCAGCCAGGTGGCGCAGCAGGTGGCACGTCCGCACGAGCCGATGCCTCCCAGGACGCCAGCCTCGTCGCGGATGCCCACCTGGCGGGCCTCGGTCTCGGCCTGGAAGCGTCGCTTCAGCGAGGCGGCGATGCGGCGCGCGTCGAAGCGCTGGTCGGCATGGTACACCACCAGCAGCCGGGAGCGATCGAGCGAAAAACGCGCCGCCACGGCATGCACCCCCTGCGGCGCGTTCATCGCCTCGCGGTCGAACTGCTCCATCGCCTGTTCGCCGAGTTGGTGGTTGACGGCGTCACGCGCGAGGTCGTCGTCCGTCGCGCACCGCAGGACGCGGGCGGGTGGCGTCGCCGGCGGCGGGCCGGGACAGGCGTCGGCATCGTCCAGCACCAGGCGGACGCGGCACAACTCCGGCGCGCCGCCGCGCTCCACCACGCACGGCGTGCCGACCGCCACCTCCAGCCCCTCGGGCACGGTGGCGGCGAAGCAGCGGGTTTCGGGAAGCGCGACGGTCACGAGGCGGGGCATGTCAGGCGGCTCCATCGACGATCCGGTCCATCCAGTAGGCCAGCACCGACCGCTCCGTCAGGCTGCGTTCGAGCTGGCGCGCCAGCGCCTCGATTCCCTCGACGTTGGCCAGCGCCTGCGCCAGGGTCAGGCGCTGCGCGCGGGCCTGCAGCAGGTCGAGGTGTGCCTGGTAGTGCACGATCGTCGCCGGCGCGCCGGCGCGCAGGGCGAGCAGGTCGCGGTACCACCGCTGCAGCGCCAGCACGAGGAGGGCGCGCAGCTCGCGGTAGCGCGCGCTGACGCGCGCCTCCAGAACGTCGTCGTCCTCGTCGACGACCGACGCGTCCACCTCCTGCTCGGCGCCGACCCATTCGGCCGCCTGCTCCTTCATCGCCTGGAGGACTTGCAGCAGCCGGTCGCCGGCCGCCATGGCACCCACCGGTCCGGGGGGTCGCCCGGCTGCCAGGACGGCGAGCACCTCGCTGCGCCAGGGCTCGTCCAGTTCGGGCGGTGGTTCATCGAGGTCGAGGCGCTGGCAGCGGGACCGGATCGTCGGCAGCAGAATCTGCGGGGCGTCGGTCAGCAGCAGGATCAGAGTCCGGTCGGGCGGTTCCTCCAGCATCTTCAAAAAGGCGTTGGCCGCCGGTTCGTTCATGCGGTCGGCTCCCGCCAGCACGCCGACTTTCCATCCCTCGGCGAAGCCCGTCTCGCCCAGCCAGGTGAGAAAATAGGGGGGATCGATCGTCATCCCCTCGGTTTTGCGCATCTGCCCGATCGAGATGATGCGTGATTTCTTGATGGGGTAGACCCAGAGGTTGTTGCACCAGCTATGCGCCGCGACCTGGCGGCAGTGGTCGCAGACTCCGCAAGGACCGGCGTCGCCCTGGTGGCAGGCGAGCATCTGCATGATGAAGACGGCCAGCTCGGCCGCCACGCCGCGCGGCGAGCCGGTCAACAGATAGGCATGGGCCAGGCGTCCAGTGGCGGACGCCTGCTTCAGCAGCTTCTTGGCGTCGTCCAGGTGCATGCCTCAGCCTCCATCCAGCGCGGCGGCGAAGCGGGTCGCGACCGCCGACCAGACGTCCTCGGCCACGGACGCGATGGCGCGCCCGCTCTCGACGATGCGGAAGCGGGCCGGCTCGCGCGTCGCCAGATCGAGAAAGCCCCGCCGTAGCCGGTCGTGGAAGGCGTCGGATTCGCGCTCGAAACGGTCGCCTCCCGACGCTGCGGCCTGCCGCGCGGCCAGCCGCTGCCGGCTGGCCGCGGCGTCGATGTCGAGCAGCAGGGTCAGGTCGGGAACCAGGGCGCCTGTCGCAAAGGCGTTGATGGCCTGCAGCGCGTCGAGCGGAAAGCCCCGCCCATGCCCCTGGTAGGCGAAGGTGGAGTCGGCGTAGCGGTCGCACAGCACCCAGACCCCGCGCCGCAGGGCGGGGCGGATCGTCGTCTCGACGAGCTGGGCGCGGCTGGCGAAGAAGAGGAGGGCTTCGGCGCGCGGGGTCGGCGATTCGTCGGCGGTGTCGTGCTGCAGCAGCCCCCGGATCGCCTCGCACAGCGGGGTGCCGCCCGGCTCGCGGGTGACGAGCACCTCCCGCCCGCGCGCGCGCAGCTGTTCCGCGAGCAGCCGGATATGCGTCGACTTGCCGCTTCCCTCGGGGCCCTCGAATGTGATGAACGGTCCCATCAGAGCCTCTTGCAGGTCTGTCCGGACGGTGTGTCCTTGATTTCCCAACCCAGGGCCTTGAGCGCCTCGCGCAGGCGGTCCGATTCGGCCCAGTTGCGCGCCTGGCGCGCGGTCTGCCGGGCGGCCAGCATCGCCTGCACGTCGGCCGGCAGGGCGGCGCTGGCCGGTGCGCGGCCGAACTGCAGCACGCCCAGCACGGTGTCGCAGCGCCCCAGCAGGGCGGCGACCGCCGCCGCGCCGGCGGCGCTCAGCGCGCCGCCGTCGAGGGCGGCATTGCCTTCGCGCACCATCCCGAAGACCGCGGCCAGCGCCTCGGGCAGGTTCAGGTCGTCGGCCAGCGCGGCGTCGAACGCCTGCCGGCCGCGCTCGGCCCAGTCGGGGCAGGACGCCTCGGCTGCGGCGGTGGTGCCGGCCGCCTCGGCGAGGCGGTCGCCGAAGGCATCGAGGCGGGCGAGCGCGCTGCGCGCCGCCGCCAGCGCGTCGAAGGTGAAATTCAGCGTCTGGCGGTAATGACCGTTGACGAGAACAAAGCGGATCTCGCGTCCGCTCCAGCCCTTCTCCAGCAGATCGCGTAGCGTGAAGAAATTGCCCAGCGACTTGGACATCTTCTCGCCGTTGATGCGGAGATGGGCGCAGTGGAGCCAGGTCTTGACGAACGGCTTGCCCGTGGCGCCTTCCGACTGCGCCGTCTCGTTGGCGTGGTGGGGAAAGAGGTTGTCGATGCCGCCAGTGTGGATGTCGAAAGTCTCGCCCAGGTATTTCATCGACATGGCCGAGCACTCGATATGCCAGCCCGGTCGGCCGCGGCCCCAGGGCGACTCCCAGGCCACGTCGCCATCGGCCTCGTCCCAGGCCTTCCAGACCGCGAAATCGCCGATGCTCTCCTTCTCGTATTCATCGTGGGCGACGCGCGCGCCTCCGCGCAGGCCGGAGAGATCGATGCTGGCGGGCCGGCCGTAGCCGGGGAATTTCGCCACGTTGAAATAGACCGAACCGTCATCCGACCGATAGGCGAGGCCGCGGTCGCACAGGCGCCCGATGAGCGCGATCATCTCGGGGATGTGATCGGTGGCCGCCGGATAGAACTCGGCCGGCTCGATGTTCAGCTGCCTGATGTCGGCGAAGAAGCCGTCGATATAGGGCCGCGTGTAGTCGCGCAGCGGCACGCCGGCGGCGCGCGCGCCGCGGATCGTCTTGTCGTCCACGTCGGTCAGGTTCATGACCTGCATCACGGGGTAGCCGGCATGGCGGATCGTCCGGCGCAGCAGATCCTCGAAAATGTAGGCGCGGAAATTGCCGATGTGGGCGAAATTGTAGACGGTCGGGCCGCAGGTGTAGAGGCGCACCGCATCCGTCTGCAGCGGTTCGAAAGGCTCGATCCGGCGCGTCAGGGTGTTGTGGAAATGCAAAGTCACGGCAATCGGTCTTTCCTGGTCAAATGTGAATGTAGTCTAGCACAGCCGCCGGGTGGGGGTAAAGGGAGGCTTTGCCCCGCGCCCCGCGAGGGGTGCGATCCACAATAGTGGATGCGCACACAGAA
>JAAYZJ010000330.1 GCA_012514915.1 Lentisphaerota bacterium
CTCGAAGCGGGCCAGGAAGAGATCGGCGCCGCCGAGATTCAACGAGTTGGCGATTCCCATGGATGGGATCGGAACCCGCACACCCTTCGGCGCCTCGGCCCGCACGGGGAGGGCCATCAGCGCGGGACGGAACGCCGCGGCGGGAACGCGTGCCCAGGTCTTGGCGCCGGGGGGTATCCAGTAGAAGGCGCAGCGGCCGACCGCGCCCGGTGTGTTCCCAGTCACTTGGTGGATTTCCAGCGGATAGACGCCCGCGTCGAGTTCGATGTCGGCGCCGACCGAATAAACGCCGAGTCGAGCCTGCAGCGGCCGGTTGGATCCGACCCTCGAGAAAACCAGATAATCGTTGATGAACAGGAAGGAGGCATCGTCGGCGTTGAGCACGAAGCGGTAGAGGCCCGCCTGTTTCACATCCAGAAAACCGCGGTACGAGGCGGCGAAGTTGAGATTGTCGCCCAGCCGGAACGGGTTCATCTTCTGGAGGACATCGGTGACGAGGGCGTTGCCGAGGACGTTGTCGCTGTGCTGGAGGCCGGCGACAACCGTGGGCCAGTCGTTGAGTTCGTCGAGCTGGTCGCCGCCCCAGTCGCGCACTTCGAGCGCGAGCCCCTCGCGGTGCAGGCGCGGATCGGCGTCGAGGGCGAGCTGCCGGTAGTCGGCCTCCAGCTTGCCGGAGCGCTCGGCGCTGGCGGTGGCCTGGGCGGAAAGCCGTTCGGCCTGGCGTCGGAGCGTCTCGAGCTGGGGCGTCAGTCCGGCGATGGCGGCCGCGGTCTTCTGTTTCAAGGCCTGGGCAGCGGCGAGCTGTTTTTCTCCCTGCTGAATCTGGGCCTTGGCCTGGTTGACCTTCCGCTGGGCGCTGGCCAGGGCTTTTTCCTCGGCATCGAGCGTGGTCTTCGCGCCGGCGAGGGCCATGCGCAACGGCAGGGCGGCCGCCTCGGCGGCCTGCTTGGCGGCCGGATCGGCGGCGGCCTCGACGGCCGCCAGCGCCGCCTTGGCCTGCTTGTCGGCCGCGCCGAAGGCCGTTTTGGCGGCCGCCACGCGGGGCGGATGGGGGGCGAGCGCCGCCGTGGCGGCGGCCAGATCTTTTTTACGGTCGGCGATCCATCCGGGCACCTGCCCGAGTTCCTTCTCGACGCCGGCCAGCGTCGCCTGCTCGCGTGCCAACTGCGCCTGGATGTCGCGCAAGGCGCCGGCCGCCTGGGCCGACTCCGCACGGAGCTTCATCGTCCGGAGCGTCTCCTGCTGGCTGGCTTCGCGGGCCTGCGCCATCCTGCCGAGCATCGCGGCGTCGACTTGCGGCCCCGCCTTGGGGTTCACGGCGTAGACCCAGTACCAGCGGTTGGTGCCGCGGCGGGTGAACTGCAGCAGGGTATCGCCGCGCGGATCGTGCGAGATCACGACGGCGGGGACGATCTGATGATGCTCGCTGACGACCCGGATGTCCGAGGCGTCGGGCTTGAGCCACCCGCCGGTCGGGATCGCGACCTGCACCGTCTGGCGTTCCAGCAGGGCGGCGGCGGGATCCTGGATGCGGACCGCATAGCGGATTGCGTATCCCGGCAACCACTTGTCCGTCGCCGGGGGCGGATCCGTGAAAGGCGCGGCGGCGGCGGGCCCAAGCAGCCTCGTCAGTATGCAGGCGCCCGCCGCGCAGGACAAGAGGCGAGCGCTCAACCGGCGGCGGGTCATGGCGTTCCCTCCGGTTCGTAGGTGATCTGGAGCGTCCACTGCTGCGCCGCATTCCAGAAGGGCGGGCGCAGGGCGACCCAGATGCCGGGATCCTCGACCGTCATCATCCAGCCCTCGTTCGGCGCGGCTCCGGCATACCAGAGGGCGACGTCGGCGGTGACGTTGACCGGAATCTGCACACGCCCGGGCTGGCGGATGACGGCGGTCGGTTCGAGCGCGCGGTCCAGTCCCGGGCCACGCCCGCCCGGCACCGCCCATTTCACAGGGGCGGGTTCCTGAAGCCGCTCGTCCCAGCAGACGCCGACGCCCCACCCGGCCACCAGACGCCAGATGAAGAAGCGCGGATCATGCCCGGCCGTGTCGGCCACCGGCACGAGCAGCTCCGCCTTGACGATGCGCTGCCCCGGGGGAATGGCGGCGAGGTCGAAATGGATCAGGAAGGCGCGCCCTGGAATCAGGAAGAGCCCCGTCGTGTTGAAGGGCGAGCCGAGGCGGCCGACGGTGGCCCAGCTCAGCCGCGTGGCCTGCTCGTCGATGACGGCCATGCGCCGCGAGTGGCTGCCATCATAGGAGACGGTGGCCCCCCGCAGGGGGCGCGCCGCGAGGAGGGCCAGCAG
>JAAYZJ010000331.1 GCA_012514915.1 Lentisphaerota bacterium
CGCGCACCCAGTGGGGGAACGGTCCGATACGTTCTACAGCTCGGAACGAGGCCCATGCGGCAGCAAAGTCGCGCGGGATCGATGAGACCGCGCAGGTCGAACCGCGCCTCCGCGTGGCCGTCAGTCCCGAACCGCGCGGAAGCGCTGGTAGGCCGCGTCCCATACACCGGGCGACTGCGGGTTGTAGACGGTGATCGGGAAGGTCTGCCGGATCAGCGGCAGCGCGGCGGGCAGATTCGGCAGCAGACCGAGGCCGACCGCCTGGACCATCAGGTTGCCGACGGCGGTCGCCTCGCGCGGGCCGGCCTGCACGGGCAGGCCGAGTGCATCGGCGGTAAACTGGTTGAGCAGCACGTTGCCGCAGCCGCCCCCGACAATATGGACAACCCGGGCGGGAAGTCCCGTCACCGTGTTGAGCGTCGCGTTGATCTCGCGGTACTTGAGCGCCAGGCTCTCGTAGACCAGGCGCAGCAAGGCGCCGCGTCCCGACGGGGCCGGCTGGCCGGTGCGCGACAGGTACGCGAGAATGGCCTGCTCCATGTTGGCCGGATTGAAAAACCCCCGGTCGTCGGGATCGATGAAGCCGCCGAACGGCGGGGCCGCGGCCTGCAGCCGGTCGACCTCGGCCCACGGCATGCGTTGTCCATCGGCCGTTTCCCAGACGCGCAGCAGTTCCTGGACAATCCAGGTTCCCATGCAGTTCTTCAGCAGACGGGTGTTGCCGATCCCCCCCTCGTTGCTCAGGTTGGCCGCCCGCGCGGCGGGCGAGGTGACGGGCCGGGCGACGAGGCGGCCGATCAGCGACCAGGTGCCGGAGCTGATGATCAGGGCGTCGCGGGTGTCCTGGACGGGCGCGGCGGCAAAGGCGCTGGCGGTGTCGTGCGATCCGACGGCCACGATCCTCGCGGGGGCCAAACCGACCGATTCGGCCAGTGGCGGACGCAGGGCGCCGATGGCCGTTCCCGGCGCCACGATGCCGGGGAGGACCCGCGCGGGGATCTTCAGCGCGCGGAGCATCGTCGGCGACCAGCGCGCCCGCCTGGCATCCATGAGCTGGGTGATGCTGGCCCAGGTCGAGTCGACTTCGGTGCATCCCCCCAGATAGTAGTTCAGCAGTGTGGGTACCGGCAGCACCTTGACGGCGGCCTTGAGCAGCTCGGGTCGGTTCCGGATGAACCAGAGGAGCTGGTTGCTCAGGTTGAACGGAAGGAAGTGAATGCCCGTGATGGCGTAAACCTTCTCGGGGGGGATCAAACGGCACAATTCCTCCACGATGCCGTCGAGGCGGTGGTCACGGTAGCCGTAGAGACGGCCCAGCGACTCGCCGTCGGCGCTGATCCACTGGGCATCGGCGCCCCACGTGTCGATGCCCAGCGCATCGAGATGCGGGCCGAACTGGCGGCGGTAGGCGTGCAGGCCCCTGATGATCTCCGCATAGATGGCGGTGTCGTTCCAGTGGGTTCGTTCCGTGACCGCACCGCCACGGTCGGCGAGGAAAAAGGACACCCCCCCGTGGTCGAACCGATGGATCTCCTCCATCTGGAAGCCATCGGCGGAAAACGTGCCGACGAAGCATTTTCCTCCCGAGGCGCCGAGATCGATGGCCAGCAACCGTTTGCCCGCGGTCATCCTGCGTGTCTCCCTTCTAATTGTTTCCGGTCGCCTGCGCCGGTTCGGCGCCAGGCGGCGTGTCTACCGCTGCTGCTTCCATGACCAGGCCACGGCGCAATGCATCCGAACCCCCGTCGCGAGGGCATCGTCGTTGAAATCAAAGGCGGCATTGTGAAGCGATTCGACGCCCGGCGACCCATCGGCCGGGGCCACTCCCAAGCGCCAGAAGCAGCCGGGCACCTGCTGGATGTAATAGGCGAAATCCTCGCCGCCCATGCTCACGGGCAGGTCGCCGCTGACCCGCTCGCCGCCCAGCGTCTCGATGGCGAGACGCTCGAAGAACGTCTTGAGCTCCGCATCGTTGACGTTGACCGGATAGCCCTCCTCGATTTCGAGGTCGGCACGGGCGCCGAAGGCCGCCGCCGTCTGCTCGACCACCCGGCGGATGGCGGCGCGCGAGGCCACGCGCTGCCGCTCCGAGAGCGTGCGCAGGGTGCCCTTGAGCTCGGCGGTGTCGGGAATGACGTTGCGGGCCGTGCCGGCATGGAACGAACCGATCGTGACCACGGCCGGTTCCGTCGGGTCGCATTGCCGGGAGACCACGGTCTGCAAGGCGGCCACGACGTGGGAGGCGGCGACGATGGGATCGACGCCGCGGTTCGGATAGGCCGCATGGGCGCCGCGGCCGTGGATCGTGAGGTTGATGGCATCGGTCGAGGCCATGATCGGCCCGCTGCGCAGGCCGACCGTGCCCGCCGGCAGCGAAGGCCAGCC
>JAAYZJ010000332.1 GCA_012514915.1 Lentisphaerota bacterium
CCGGAGCGGATCCTGCCGCTGGGCGAGGCCACGGCGGCGGCCTCTGCGGCGCTGGCGGCCGTCCGGGTCAAGATCGACGACTACTTCACCCGCTGCGCCCTCGCCGCGTTCGATCCGCGCGCCGCCGTGCCGTTGAACCGCGCGGAGGGCGACTACGGCGCGCTGGCGGCCCTCGATCTGGACCGCCGACGCGCGGAGCTGGCGTCCTTCACGGTCGCCCGCATCGAAGCCAGCCGCCCGCTGCCGCTTCTGGAGGGGCTCAATCCCTACTGGGCCGGGGCGATGGAGGCCTTCGCGCGGCAGGTCGTCGCGCCCCTGCTCGGTGCCGGCCGGACCGAATTGAGCGAATCGGAATGGCTCGAGGTGCAGGCCCGTCTGCAGCCCTACGAGGCATGGATGGCCGCCCGGGCCGGCGGCGCGGTGGCCGCGCTGGGGATCGCCCGCGTCCGTGAGATCCTGGCGGGTGACGGCCTGAGCCGGGTCGGGGCCCTGCTCGACCGGGACGCCTCCTTCGCCACGGAGGTCGGCGAGCTGGCCGATCTCGAGCGGCTCATCCTCTACCATGCGAACCTGAACAGGCTGCTCAACAATTTCGTGAGCTTCAGCGATTTCTACGACTCCGGGCACGACGAGATTTTCCGCGTCGGCCGCCTCTACATCGATGGGCGTCTGTGCGATCTGTGTGTCGAGGTCAAGGATGTCAACAGCCACGCCACGCTGGCCGCGGCGGGCAAGATCTTCATGGCGTACTGCGAGATCAACCGTCCGGCCACCAAGGAGAAGCGGTTCATCGGCGTCGCCGTGACGGCCGGCTTCGCGAGTTCGCTCTGGGTCGGGCGCAACGGCATCTTCTACGACCGGGAGGGGCGCGACTGGGAGGCCGTGATCATCAAGATCGTGGAGAGCCCCGTCAGCCTGAAGGAGGCCTTCTGGTCGCCCTGGATCAAGATCTCGGCGATGGTCGGCGACCAGATCCGCAAGCTGCTGACGGCCAAGCAGGACGCGATGCTCAGCGCGACGGCCAAGCAGATCGACACGACCACCGCAACGGTCGCGACGGGTGCCCGGCCGGCCGCCGCTCCCAGGATGGAGGGGGCGGCGCTGGCGTCGTCGGTGGCCGCGATCGGCATCGCCGTCGGACTCCTCGGCTCGGCGGTGGGTGGCCTGATCAGCGTCATCAGCGGGCTTCCCCCCTGGAAGACGCTGGCCGGCGTGCTGGCGATCTTCCTTGCCGTCTCGGGCCCCTCGGTTATTCTGGCCTACTTCAAGCTGCGGGCGCGCGACCTCGCGCCGATTCTCAATGCGTGCGGCTGGGCGGTCAACAGCCGGATCCGGGTGACGATGCGTCTCGGACGAACGTTCACGCACGAGGCCGCGCTGCCGCCCGATGCACACCTGGAGCTGGGTGATGCCTTTGCCGAGAACCGCCGCGGCGCCGTCTGGTCGCTGATCGTGGCCGGTCTCGCGCTCGTCTTGTTCGTCTACTGGCGCCTGGGCTGGCTGAATGCCTGGCTGCCGTCCTCGTGGGAGCGCCGGTCGCGGGCTGGCGATCCGCCCGCGACCGTTGTCATGCCCCGCGAAACCCCGGAGAAACCATGAGCCTGGCCTGCATCCTCACCCCGTCCACCGTGCGGCACTATCCGCGCCAGCCCCTTCCGTCCACCCCCCTGCGCGCGATCGAGGCGGCCCGCAACGAGCGGTTCAGCCTGCAGCTCGCACTGCGCGCCGGCGCCGCGCAGAAAATCCGCGTCGAGGCGGCGGGTCCCGACGGATGGACCGTCCGCGTCCGCCGCGTCGGCCTGGTTCCCATGGCGCACCACAACACCCCGGTGATGGCCGATCCGCTCGACCAGGAGGGCCTGGGCGAAATCCCCGGCTTCGTTCCCGATCCACTGCTCGACGAACAGGAGATGCTGCTGCCGCAGGACGAGCTGCACGCCTTCTGGATCAGCGTCGAGCCCGGCCCCGGCGCCGCCCCGGCCGGCCGGTATACGCTCGCCGTCACCGCGACGCCCGTCGAGGGGCCGGGACGACCGCTGACCCGCAAGGTCGCCGTCCGGCTGCGCGACGTCGTCCTGCCGCCGCGCCGCGATTTCCAGGTGACCCACTGGTTCTACAACGACCAGATCATCGACTGGTACCGGACCCGGCTGTTCGACGAACGCTACTGGGAGCTCGTGGCCCGCTACATGCGCAACGCCGCCGAGCACGGGCAGAATGTCCTCTATGTGCCGGTCTTCACCCCGCCGCTCGACGGCGTCAAGAGCCCCAGCCAGCTCCTGCGCGTCGCGCGGGCGGGGCGCGACCGCTACCGCTTCGACTGGCGCGACGTCCGCCGCTACATCCGGCTGGCGCGCGAGCAGGGGATCACGCACTTCGAGTGGTGCCATCCCTTCACGCAGTGGGGCGTCCGCCACGCGATCCGCATCTATGAAGGGCAGGGGGCCGGCGAGAAGCTCCTGTGGCCGGCCGACACCGGCGCCACCTCGCCGACCTACCGGCGTTTCCTCGAGCAGTATCTGCCGGCGCTCAAGCGCTTCCTCGACGCCGAGGGCATCCGCGACGTCTCCTTCTTCCATGTCTCCGACGAGCCGCACGGCGAGGAGATGCTGGCGAACTACCAGGCGGCGCGCGCGCTGCTGCGCGAGCTCGCGCCCTGGATGTCCTGCATGGACGCCGTCTCGCAGATCGAATACGCCCGCGTGCCGGGGATGATCGATCGTCCGATCCCGAGCATCTCGGTGGCCCCCGACTTCGTCGCCGAGCAGATTCCCTGCTGGTGCTACTACTGCTGCGGCCCGCGCGGGAAGTACCTCAACCACCTGTTCGACACCCCCCTCGCCGTGATCGCCATGCACGGTCTGCTCTTCTACCGCTGGCCCTTCGAGGGGTTCCTGCACTGGGGCCTGAACTACTGGTGCGAGTCCCAGACGCGCAACCTGATCGATCCGTTCGCCACCGCCGACGGCAAGCGCTGGCCCGGCTGGGCCTACGGCGACCCCTTCCTGGTCTATCCGGGCCCCGAGGGGCCGATCGATTCGACGCGCTGGGAGATCTTCGCCGAGAGCCTGCAGGACTACGCCCTGCTGCAGGCCGCCGGTCTCGAACGCGACGACCCGCTGCTGGCCGACCTCCGCTCGTTCGCCGATTTCCCCAAGCAAACCGCCTGGCGGCTGGCGGCCAAATCCCGGCTGTATGCCCGCGCCGCGCGGCGGCAGCGGCGCCGCGCCTAGGGAGACCCGGTGACAGGGGCAACGGATGGCCGCAGTTCGGTGGAAGGCAGAGCGCCCGGAACGATGGGCGTTCCACCGTCCGTTCCTCCCGTTCCATCCCGTGTGAACAGCCGGCGCGCCGGAGGTTCGGCGCTGATCCTCGTCCTCTGGGTCATCGCCATGCTGTCGCTCCTGGTCGTCTCCTTCGCGTTCGACGCCTTTCTGGAGGGCAAGGTCGTCTCGTTCGCCCGCAAGCGGCGCAAGGCCGAGGCGCTGGCCCTCTCGGGGATGCAGATCGCGCGGATGCTCCTCGACAAGCAACTCAGCGTGTCGGGCAGCGAGTCGGACGACACCGCCGCGGACGACCGCTGGCATGCACCCGCCCTCGCGCTCAAGCGGGGCGGGTCGATCACCGTCGAGGAGCCGCTCGGCGAGGGACGGATCCGGCTCGACATCGAGCCGGAGCAGGTCTGGCGCAATCTCAACAAGCTCGTGGAGGAAGACTGGGAGCGGATTTTCCAGGTGATCGGTCTCCCCGAGGACTTCTGGCCCGAGCTGATCGATTCGTATTTCGACTGGATCGACCCCGATAACATCCCCCGGCAGGACGGCGCCGAGAGCGCCGACTACTACGAGGGGCTCGACCCCCCGTACCAGGCCCGCAACGCGCCGTTCGACACAGTCCGCGAGCTTAGGCTTGTAAAAGGGTTCAAGGAAGCGATATTATCAGGCGGCATTTTAAACCCGGAAGATCCGGTCGAGCGGCAGATCGTCATCACCAACGGGATTCAGCACCTGCTGACCACCTTCGGCGATGGCACGGTCAACGTCAATGCGGTTCGGCGCGACAACCGGGACGTCCTCATGACGCTCCCCGGTGTCACGGAGCTGGGCGCCGATGCGATCATCGAGGAGCGTGAGCGGAGCACCTACGACGGTGCGGGTGATTATGCGGAGGACGGCGCCTTCCGGTCGGTCGACGAATTCATGTTGCGGGTCGGCAATCTGCTGGACGATTCGACCATCCGATCCTTCGTCACGACGCGGTCGGAGGTCTTCCGCATCACGTCGGTGGGGCAGGTCGACCGGGTGACGCGGCGGATTTGGGCGGTGGTGTTTTTCAACGGAAACGTCTGGCGCGTGCTGCGTTGGCGCGAAGAGCCTTGACGGATCGATGCGAGACGAAAGCGGTAGCATGGCGGATTGGGAACGGACAGGATTGCTGATCGAACACGGCTGGCTGCACGCGGTCAAGCTGGCGGGCGGCCGCGAGCGTTCCCCCGTGCCGACGGCGCGATCCTGGGCGGCGGGCACGCCGGCCCCGGTGGCCGCCGGGGAAGAAGCGGTCACGCCGCCGGCCGTCCCTTCCCCGGATGCGTCCCCGCCTCCGTGGCGCGAGGCGTTGCGCGAGGCCAGACGCACGCTGAAGATCGAGGCCGGATGCGCGCTGGCCCTCCCCACCCGCGACCTGTTGATCAAGGTTCTGAAACTGCCGCCAACCGACGCCTCGAGCCTGGGCGGCATGGCGCGCCTGCAGATGGAAAAGGTGGCGCCGTGCGCCGGCGAGGAGTTGTCGGTCGGCTATGAGATCCTCGCCCAGGAGGAGGCCGGCGTCCGCGTC
>JAAYZJ010000333.1 GCA_012514915.1 Lentisphaerota bacterium
CGTGCCAGCCGGCAGCACGCCGCGCGGTGCCCCGTTGCATGCAGCCTTGACCTGCTCCGCCGTCAGCTTGACCACCGTGGCCAGCCGCGGGGGATTGAGCTGGTACTCCGCCTCGAAGGCCGCCTCGCCTCCACGCAGCCGCAGATTGACGGCATGCTGTATCGCCGACAGCTCCACACGCCCGTCATAGGCGCCAGGATCGAACACGGACGCGCCGGCGTCCATGCGCTCGCGGTGGGCCTCGTAGTACCGCGTTGCCTCGCGGTGTGCCGGGTCGCCATCACGCATCGCATCCCGCCACATGTCGGCGTAGGTGTCCCAGTCGTCCACCGCGTCCGGCCAGCGCCGCACCAGCGGGTGCGACACGGTGCGCCACGCCGGGAACCGCGCCTGGTCAGAGTAGATGCTCGACAGGTCACCGTCCACGATCGGCGTGGAAGTCATGATTACAGCCATCTGCCGCGCACCCGCCAGGCCCAGCACGTCGCCCTGGATCCAGTCCGAGAGCTTCCCAGTGGTCACGGCAGACAGGGCATCCTCACGCGTCTGGATGTCGTCCAACAGCGCGAAGTCCGGACGCGTGGATCCGCGCACCAGTCCGCGCACCGCCGCCCCGGCGCCCCTGGCCGAGATCATCGCGCCCGACGCCGCCGATCCGGCGACCCTCGGGAAGGCGATCGTGTCGTGAGTCTTGCGGATCGCCGTCCGCTCGCCGTCCACCGTCTGCGTCTGCGCCCTCTGGAATTTCCCATCCAGCATCCGCACGGGCACCGCGACCTCCGGAAAGTCCTCTCCAAACGCCGGCGAGAACTCCAGCAGCTCCCAGATGTCGTCCAGCGTGGACGATGCCAGGCGGTCGCTGGCGCCGAACAGCACCGGATAGCGCAGATGCCCGTAGACCACCCCCCACAGCAGCGCGATCTTGGCCCATGTCGTTTTGCCTCCCGACCTCGGCAGGCGGATGTGCAGGAACCCTGCACCGAGGATCGAGGACTGCAGGTCAGCAGCGTAGTTGCGCAGCTCCTCGCTAGGCTCCCGGATCAGCAGGCCGCCCCAGTCATCTGTGGCCATGCAGTACGACACGCCGAACGCAGCGATGCTATTGCCTGCGGCCTCGCGCCGGACGGCATTGAGACATTCCGGCAGGGGCCCGATCTCCGCCCGTGCAGCGACGGATCTCGCTACGCGGTCAGCCGCCGTGCGATCTACCTTTCGAGGCGTATCGAGCTCGAAATCCTCTCCGAAAAGTCCGCCCTGCTTCACGATTCAGAGCCCTCCGCGTCGTGTGTGCATGCGTCTCTTCTGCTTGTTTTTCTGGCTTTTCTGCTTGTTTCCCGCTCTTTCCCGGCGTAAGTCACGCCATCCTCCGTACCCCGCCGTAGGAGAGGGGGGAGTCCGTTCGATGGGGAAGAACCTATGGCCGGGGGTATGTCGGAGAGAGACAGAAGGCGTTGGATCGCGCGACAAAGCGTCCGCTTGGAAACTCCCGCTTGGTGTGCCACAAGCGCCCGCGGGGCGCGAGGATCGGAGATCACATATAGAGCAGCGCGGCGCAGCCGCGGAGGCATCGAAGCCAATGCAATCGCCAGGCGTACAACCATGGATGAAACATCCTCATGAAGCAAAGGCTGTGTTCCATCGATGATATTCATAGCCTCTTCATCCGGTCCCTGACGGCTGTCGGCAACGCGCTCGATGGAGTACGGGCTCAAATAGATCGTGCTCACGCTGCACCTCGCGTACGTGCGTGCGCGCATCCGCGTAAGAATTTATATCTCTTCTCTCTTCTCTCTATGGCAGGCGGTGGCATGGCCTGGCAGGGCTTGGCATGCCAAACGCTTTTTATATGCGCGATAACTGCGCAAATGGGCTTGTTTCGCAATAGTGCAAATCCACCGTGGGCCCGGTTACCAGGCCCACCGTGACCCACCGTGACCAAGCGCAGCAGTCTGGCATGCCAAACGCTATTTAATTGCGCGTTACTGTGCATTCAACGCCCTCCACTCGCAGATAGCCGCTTCGATCCCCATGTTTATGGCATCTCTAGATTGCCCGCTTAGTCGTGCCCGTCCATACGTTTTTCGCAGCGTTTTCACAAGCACCCGCAG
>JAAYZJ010000334.1 GCA_012514915.1 Lentisphaerota bacterium
GGTAATCGGTTGGCGCCCGGGGGGAGCGACGACCGCGCATTGAGGGGCGGGCAATAACGGACGCCCATGCACCACTGCTTGCCCACGGATTCATGCTCACCCTTCGCACCCCCGGTCGCCAACCGATTACGCGTCGGAGCCGTTTCCGGCGTGACGGAATGCCGGGAGTTCGGGTATAGTGGCGGCAACATGAACCCGTCGCCACCAACCTCCTTTGACTTCTGGTATGCCGTCAAGAATACCGAGGTGGTCGTTCCTCCCCAGCGCCATCTCGAGACGTTCGGCCATACGGTCATCCACTATGTGCTGGTCAGCGAACTGCTGGATTCGGTCGGGCAGGTGCGGATCCGCGAGGGGCGCATGCAGGCGGCCCGCCCGCAGATCGTGACCCCCGCTGCCTACTCCAACATGCTCACGGAGGGGTTCGGCGAGCAGGCGCAGAAATACCTGGAGTGGCTCAAGGAGCACGAGGATTCCGTCCGCGTGCTGCAATACGGCTACACGCTGAAGCAGGAGGCGTTCAGCGAGGAGATCGTCAACGACAACCTGGAAAGCGTGCTCGACCGGGTCAAGCGAGACGTCGCGGCGCGCCGGGACCCCCTGAGCTCGGTCGTCAAGGGCGTGGACAAGCCGTGGGACGTCTGCCTGGTGCGCCTGTTCTGGCTGGCGATCCAGAACTCGATCCAGGTGAACTTCAAGGAGATGGCCGAGAGGAAGCTCTTCGAGAACCGCGAAGGGATCCCAGCCGGGGTTCGCGAGGAGATCGAGCAGGCCTTCGCCGCCGCCGCCCGGGATCCGCGGCAGACGAAGGCTCTGGGGGTTCTGCTGCAGCGGCACGGCGTCTTCGAGCAGTTCCAGGACCGCTTCTTCGCCCTGTTCAAGCGCGATTGACCGGCGCGCGCCCTCGTCATCCGTAGTCGTGCTCCGTCGTCGTCTTCCGAAAGTCATCATCGCCTCTTGCTCCAGTCCATCCATGGGGAACAGCCCGGCAGTAGAACGGGACGTATCGGACCGTTCCCCGTGGGGAACAGCCCGGCAGTAGAACGGGACGTATCGGACCGTTCCCCGTGGGGAACAGCCCGGCAACCGCAAGCGTCGCCGTCATCGTCCACCGACAGGGTACTCCGGCTTCCTGGTTCGCCTGCCATGCGCCCTGTCCGGCAGAGATCGGTCGACGCCTACGGGGCGCGACAACGGTACACGATTGATTCAAGGCACGCCTGCGCGAAGGGGTGCGATCCACAATAGTGGATTCGGTGCGATTCAACCAAGTTGAATCGCACCCTACGCGAAGGGCGTGTCCTTGCGGGCGGCATCGATCACGCGCATCACCTCGACCGCCTGGTCGAGGGTGACCGGGAACGGCTTGTTGCGCCGGATGGCGCCGTGCAGATGACGCCACATCGCGTGCATCGACACCGTCTCGGTCGGCTCGACCGTCAGCTCCCGCTCGACCCAGGGCAGGGTCTCCGGTGTCCCGAAGCTCCCCGGCTTAGGCGTCCGCACGCTGGCCCGGCGGCGGGCCAGGGGACGGCCCGGATCGAGATGGCGCAGCCGCAGCGTCTTGCCGATGAGGCTCAGCGCGCCGCGCGTCCCCGTCACCGTGCATTCGGGCTCCGGCAGGATCCGTCCCCCCGAGATTTCGAGATCGACCGAGAGCCCCGCGCTGTTGCGCAGCAGGATCCGCACATAGTCCTCGGCGTCGCCGACGGCGGCGATCCGCTTGAGATCGGCGAACAGGTGAACCGGCTGCGTGCCGAGGAACTGCAGGGCATGGTCGATGATGTGCGGCCCCCAGTTGAGCAGTTGTCCGCCGCCGCAGCGCTTGATCGCCTGCCAGTCGTCGCGGCGTTGGAACCCGCCCCGGCGCAGGCGAATGTCGTAGACCATGCCCAGCACCCCGCTGGCGATCACCTCGCGCGCCTGGTTGAACCCGGGCTCGAAGCGGCGGTTGTGCCGCACGAACAGCCTGTTGCCCGCCTTGACCGACGCGGCGCGCAGTTTGATGGCCTCGTCGTAGTCGAGCGCCAGCGGCTTCTCCAGCAGCACCCAGCGTCGGGCCTTGAGCGCGGCCAGGCCATGCTCGAAGTGGTCGTCGGAGCGCGTGGCGATGTCGACCAGTTCAACATCGGCATCGGCCAGCAGGTCGCCGTACGCGCGGTACGCGCGGCATCCCAGCTGCCGAACCGCCTCGTCGCGGCGCTCCTTGATGGGATCGCAGACCGCCACGATCTTGAACAACTGCGGATAGTTGGCCAGCTCGGGCACATGCATGCCCAGCCCCGCCCGACCCAAGCCTGCGAGACCGATCCGGATCGGCCCGCGTGAATCTGTGTTCATGTCTTTTCCTGATAACCCGAGACGCACCTGAATTTGCCATCTCATGGCAATTTAGTTATTGTAGGCCTTCTGCAAGATGAATACAAGCCCGAAAGCAGCCCCTCCCAGCCCCGCGCCGGCACGCGCACCCAAGCCCCCGTGGATCCGCGTCCGCGTCGGCGGCGGTAGCCGGTTCCTCGACACCGGCGCTCGCCTGCGCGCCCATGGCCTCCATACCGTCTGCGAAGCGGCCGGCTGCCCCAACCAGGGGCATTGCTGGTCGTGCGGGCGCGCCACCGTCATGATCCTGGGCGACCGCTGCACCCGCGGCTGCCGCTTCTGCAACGTCGACAAGCTGCCCGTGCGGCCGCCCGACCCCCGCGAACCGGACGAAGTCGCCGCGGCGGTCGACGAGAGCGGCCTGCGCGAAGTCGTCCTCACCTCCGTCACGCGCGACGATCTGCCCGATGGCGGCGCCGCGCACTGGGCCGCGACCATCCGGGCCATCCGGCGGCGGTGCCCCGCCGTGCTGATCGAGGTCCTCGTCCCCGACTTCCAAGGCGATCACGCCAGCCTGGAAGCGGTGCTGCAGGCGACGCCCGACGTCTTCGGGCACAACCTCGAGACGGTGCCGCGCCTCTATACCGCCGCCCGCCCGCAGGCCGATTTCGCCCGTTCGCTCGGCGTCCTGCGGGCCGCGGCCGGCGCCGGCTTCGTCGCCAAGACCAGCCTGATGCTCGGCATGGGAGAACGCGAGGCGGAAGTGGCCGAGGTCCTGCGGCAGGCGCGCACGGCCGGCGTCTCGATCCTCTACCTGGGACAATACCTGCAGCCCTCGCCGCGCCATCTGGAGGTCGTCGAGTACGTCAGGCCGGAACAGTTCGACCGCTACGGACACCTGGCCCGCGGCCTTGGCTTCGGGTTTGTCGCGTCGGCGCCGCTGATCCGCAGCTCCTACCACGAGGAGGGACAGCGGCGGTTTGTCGAGGCGATGCGGCACGCGACCGCGGAGCAGGCTCCGCGATAGACAGCGCGCGGAGCCGCGCGCACGCAAAAATGGATGCCGGCCAACGGGCGTTTCATGCGCATCATGCACCCAGCGTTTTGGAGGGTCGGGCTCCGTCCCGACCGTATTCAGGCGATTATTTCACAGCTTCCAACCGCTTACCGAGAGCCCCGCTCAGGCGCGCGGATGAAACTGGCGGTGGACGGCCAGCAGCCGTCCCGCATCGACGTGCGTGTAGATCTGCGTCGTGGCGATGTCGGCATGCCCCAGCATCTCCTGGATCGCGCGCAACTGCGCTCCGTTGCCGAGCAGATGGCTGGCGAAGCAGTGCCGCAGCATGTGCGGATGGACATGCCCGCGGATCGCCGCCGCCAGCGCGCAGCGCTCGACCAGCCGCCAGAGTGTCTGCCGCGACAGCCCCCGCCCGAGCCGCGACAGAAACAGGGTGTCGTCGGAGCGGCCGCGCGCGAGCCGCGGGCGCGCCTCGGCCAGATAGCCGCGGATCGCCTCGACCGCCGCGCGGCCCAGCGGCACGACCCGCGCCCGATTCCCCTTGCCGACGCACCGGATGAACCCGTCGTCGAGATGGATGTCCTCCAGCCGGAGCGTCGTGAGCTCCGATGCCCGCAGACCGCAGGCATACAGCAGCTCCAGCATGGCGCGGTCGCGCCGCTGCAGCGGCTGGTCGCCGCCCGCGGCGGCGATCAGGCGGTTCACCTCCTCCGGCGCGAGCGTCTCGGGGAGCTTCTGCCACAACCGCGGCGCATCCAGCGCCTCGGTTACGTTCTGGTCGAGCCGTCCCTCGGCCTGCAGCCAGCCGAAGAATACCTTGAGGGTCACCAGGCGACGTGCCAGCGTCGACCCGGCCAGGCCGCGGGCCTGCTCGTGCGCGAGAAAATCGACCACCAAGCGGCGCGAGACCGCACCGGGCGTGTTGACTCCCTGCGGCGCCAGAAAGTCGGCGAAGGCCCCCAGATCGCGGGTGTAGGCATCGCGCGTGTTGGCGGAGAGTCCCCGCGCGTAGATCAAATGGTCGAGAAACTGTTCGACCGCGGCCTTCATGGGGCGGTTGACGTCGGCGGCGCGTTCGTCGCCGCCGGCTGTCCCCGGCACTCGGGCGGGAGCGCGGCGCGCGCGGCGGGATCGGCCTTCAACTCGTTGGCGTCGAAGCCGGCTGCGATGATCACATGCTCGATGTTCTTGTTGGCTAGAACCATCGAGTCGTAGCGGATCGTCACGGTCCCGGCGGCAAGGTCGAAGACCGTCGCCGGGTGGTCGATCCCCTTGAGGCGCTGCAGGGCCGCGCGGACGCGGGCTTCGCAGGCCGCGTTCGTCACCTGCGGCACGGCGAACGCCACGGTGCGGATATCCGTCTGACGGCATGCCCCCGCCATCCCCAGGGCCAGGAACATCAACAAGAAACACAGGCGATTCATGGTGTTCATCGTAGCAGAGCCCCCCTCCCGCGGCCAATCTTTTTTGCTTTGGTGGCTTTTTTGCTTTTCCAACCCGTCCGTGATGCGTTATAGTCAGCGCGTTTCCTTTCCAGGCGGCTTAGCTCAGTTGGTAGAGCAGCGGAATCATAATCCGTCGGTCGGGGGTCCGAGTCCCTCAGCCGCCACCAC
>JAAYZJ010000335.1 GCA_012514915.1 Lentisphaerota bacterium
CCGCCCGTCCCCTGGCCGCCGTCGACGGACAGCACCCCGCTGTTGCTCCCCCGCAGCGTGCGGCAGACGAGCAGAATGCTGCCGCCCGATCCGCCGCCGCCGTGCGTCGGGCTCCAGGCATGCCCGCCCCGGGCCGTCAGGGTTCCCTGCAGCTCCGCCTCGCCCGCGACCGTCAACCGAATGGATCCGCCGCCGCGGCCCGCATTCCAGTTGCCGGGTGGCAGCACGATGCCTCCCGAACCGGCATCGATCGGCCAGGCGGCATCGCCATAGGCGTCGCCCCAGCGCACGCCGCCGAACCCCATGCCGCCGTGGCCGCCATGGCCGGCGCCGTTGCCGCCGTCCGTGCGACTTGCGCGGGGCGTGCCCGGGCCGTGGCCGCGCGTGTAGCCCCGGCGGTCGGCATCGATGCCGCCGCCCGCCGCGATCCGCAGATTGCCGCCGACCGACAGCGCCACCGTCGCTCCGTTGGTGGGATGCGCCGTGGGCAGCACCCACGAACCGGCATCAATCCGCAGATCTCCCGCGACGTCCACCCGCGCGCCTGGCGTGGCCAACCGGTCCGCGACCGGCGCGGCGAACAGGTGGAGGCGTCCGCCGTTGGTCACGACCAGATCCCCCGTCACGGCGAGGTCGACGCCCTCCTGCAGGCCGATGCTGCAATCGTCGATCATCAGCGAACCCGGCTCCCAGACCGTCCAGCCGGGGACGGCGAGCTGGACATCGACCAGACGTCGGTTCGTCAGCCGGTTGCCCAGCAGTAACGTGTCGGACAGACTGAGCGTCCCCATGCCGGCGGGGAAGGTCTCGCGGTTCTCCGACGTGATCGCGCCGGGCGTTCCCTCGAAACGGATGTCCGGAACCGGATCGGCCAGCGCGCCTTGGGCCGCGGGGTCGAACTGAACCGCCAGACGGCCGCCGCTCCCGCCGCCGCCGTAGTAGCGTCCACCGCCGCCGTTGACTTGGAGCAGCCCGCTGGCGCCGCCTGCCAGCGTCCGGCAGGTGATCCAGATGCTGCCGCCCGATCCGCCCGAACCATGCGTGCCGTAATAGCCCCGGCCCTTGGCGGAGATGGTTCCGTTGACCGTCAGATGCCCCTCCGCCACGATGCGGACGGCACCGCCGCCCTCGCCGCTCTGGGTGCGGTAGGACGCGTTGGTACCGCCGCCGCTGCCGGGCTGCCAGGGAGCATGGATGTGGCCCGTGGCCGGTCCCCCGGGGCGGCCGTTGCCGAAGCCGCCCTCGCCGCCATGTCCCGCGCCGCTGGCCCATCCCGCCGCGACGCCCGGGCCTTTGCCGCGGCGGTAGCCCTTGAAGTCGGCGTCCACGATTCCGCCGGCGGCAATCGTGATGTTCGAGCCCTCGAGCAGCACCCGGTGCTGTGGCACCCAGGCGCCCGCAGCATCGGGGGCGTCGGTCAGATTGTCGGCGTGGGTGATCGTCCCGGCGATCACGACAGTGTCGGCACGCAGGGCGCTGTTCCAGCCCGAGACGACGACGGTGCCCGCCTGCAGATCAAGGGACGCGAGACGCGGCGTGGCGTTGGTCAACGCGATCGTGCCCGCGGCCGCGGCCACAACGCTGTCGCCAGCGCGGGGCACCCGCGCCGGCGACCAGTTGCCAGGCTGGAACCAGTCGTTTCCCGCCTGCCCGGTCCACTCGACCGGCTCGGCGCACGCCGCGGCGGTCAACGCCAGCAGCAGCGCCGCCAGTGGCCCCGGCGCTGGCCGGCCACCGCACCATTTTAGCCACGAGCCGATCATCGTTGCCCTCTCGCCGCCATCCCATCGTCACGGACATCCAATTATTCATTGCCTGACGCCGGGAATCATAGGCGAAAGACCCACCCCTTTCAAGCGCGCGGTTCTTCCGGGAATCCTTGAAAGTCATCCGCTTATCGCGTATATTGAAGGGAATCCGGGCGGACGTCGGCCATGGTGGCTCCGCGTGCCCGGCCAGAATGGAATTTGACAGTGATCACGTTTGAAGAAGTCATCGAGCATCTCCGGTCGTTGCGCGAGGGGTTGGCCGAGATGCGGGGGTATCTTTAACGTCGATCAGCGGCGCCGTCAACTGGAGCAGCTCGAAGCCGCGGCACTCGTGCCGGGCTTCTGGGACGACCAGCAGGCCGCGCGCAAGGTGATCGAGCAGACCAACGCGCAGCGCGCGTTCGTCAAGCCCTACGACACCCTCGCCCAGCAGATCGAAGATATCGCGCTGATGGGCGAGATGGTCGTCGACGAGCGCGACGAGACCCAGCGCGACGCCGCATTGCGTGAGCTCGAGAGCATGCTCATCGCCGCCGACTCCTGTGCCGACAGGCTGCGCTTCCAGTCCCTGCTGAGCGGGCGGATGGATGCCTGCGGCGCCTATCTGACCCTGCATGCGGGCGCCGGCGGCACCGAGTCGTGCGACTGGGCCGACATGCTGCTGCGCATGTACCGGCGCTATTGCGAGGATCGCGGCTTCACCCTGGAGATCCTCGACCTGCAGCCCGGCGATGAAGCGGGGATCAAGAGCGTGACGTTCAACGTGCAGGGCGCCTACGCCTATGGCTACCTGAAGGCCGAGCGCGGCGTGCACCGGCTGGTGCGCATCAGCCCGTTCGACGCCAACAAGCGCCGGCACACGTCGTTCTGCGCGCTGGATGTCGTGGCGGAGCTGGAAGACGACATCGAGGTGGAGATCCGCGACGAGGATCTCCGCGTCGACACCTACCGCTCGGGCGGCGCCGGCGGTCAGCACATCAACAAGACCGACTCCGCCATCCGGCTGACCCACCAGCCGACGGGCATCGTGGTGGCCGTGCAGTCGGAACGGTCGCAGCACAAGAACCGCGCCAAGGCGATGAGCATGCTGAAGGCCAAAATTTACGAATACGAGCAGGACAAGAAGCGCCGCGACCTCGAGCGCTTCTACGGCGCCAAGGGCGAGATCGCCTGGGGCAGCCAGATCCGCTCGTACGTCCTGCAGCCGTACACGCTGGCCAAGGACCACCGCACCGGCGAGGAGAACAGCAACATCCAGGCGGTTCTCGACGGCGACATCCAGGCCTTCATCGAGGCCTATCTGCGCGCGTCGGCCCGCGGCACGCTGCGTGGCCAGAGCGCCCGGGAGGAGCTCCCCGAATGAACCTCAGCAGCATGACGGGATTCGGACGCGGCGAGGCGGCCGGGCACGGGGTCAAGGTGACCATCGAGTTCAGCTCGGTCAACCGCAGGCAGTTCGAGTGCCACCTGTCGCTGCCGCGCGAATTCGCCGCCCTCGAGGCGGAACTGCACCGCCTCGTCCAGGGCGGCATCCGACGCGGGCAGGTCAAGGGCGTCCTGCAGGCGGCCGCGGCGCCGGGAGCGGCGCGGGCGGGCGGCCTGCATCTCGATCTGGCGCGCGCGCGCGCCCAGGTCGAGGCCCTGCGGCGTGCCGGCAAGAAGCTGGGTCTGCAGGACGATTTGTCCATCAGCCTGCTGCTGACCCTGCCGGATGTGGCGTCGTTCGACGTCCGCCCGGAGGATCCGCAGGCACTCTGGCCCGTGGTGCGGCAGGCGGCGGCGCAGGCGCTGGACAACCTGCGCCGCATGCGGGCGCGGGAAGGCGCGGCGCTGGCACGGGATTTGACGCGCCGCAGCAAGCGGTTGCGCGCCCTGCACGCGCGCGCTGCCAAGCGCGCCGCCGCGGCGCCGGCGGCCTACCGCGACGCCCTGGCCCGGCGGCTGACCCGCCTGAGCGGCGCCGCGCCGGTCGATCCCGCCGTGCTGGCGCGCGAACTGGTGGTGTTTGCCGACCGCGCCGACGTCAGCGAGGAACTGACGCGGCTGGCCAGCCACCTGGACCAGATGGACCGCCTGCTGGGCAGCGCCGAGCCGGTGGGACGCGAACTCGATTTCTTGTGCCAGGAGCTGCTGCGTGAAATCAACACGGTCGGATCCAAAGCCAACGACGCGCAGCTGGCCGCCCTGGTGGTGACGTTCAAATCGCAACTGGAAGCCTTGCGCGAGCAGGTGCAGAACATCGAGTGAGATGGCCATGAAACCGATGCTGATTGTGATCTCGGCCCCCTCGGGCGGCGGCAAATCGACCCTGTGCGACCGTCTGCTGCAGGATTATCCCGAAACCGTCTACTCGGTCTCCTGCACGACGCGCCAGCCGCGCGGCGAGGAGGAGGATGGCGTCGACTACCATTTCCTCGACGACGAGGCCTTCGAGCGCCTCGTCCGACAGCGCGCCTTTCTGGAGCATGCGCGGGTGCATGACCATTCCTACGGCACACTCGAGGCGCCGGTGCGCGAGGCGATGGCCCAGGGACTGAGCGTGATCATGGACATCGACGTCAACGGCGCCGGGCAGATCCGGGACGCGATCGCCGCGCTGCCGCAGGACGACCCCCTGCACGCCGGTTATCTCGACATCTTCATCCTGCCGCCCTCGGTCGAGGAACTGCGCCGGCGTCTCGAGTCGCGGGGCGAGGATTCGGCCGCCACCATCGAGCGGCGGATCCGCAATGCCCAGGACGAGCTGGCGCAGGCCGGCGACTTCCACTACCGGGTGGTCAACCAGGATCTGGATCTGGCCTACCGCGAACTCTGCGCCATTCTCGAGCACGCCGGCTGCGTGGCCGGCCCCAACAACCCACCGGGCCGCCAGGCCAAACCGCGAAAGGAAGCAGGATGAGCGCGAAGCAGCCGGAAATCGTGCTGGGTGTGACGGGATCGATCGCCGCCTACAAGGCGGCGGAACTGCTGCGGCTGATGATCCGGGCGGGCTGGGGCGTGAGTGTCGTGATGACGGAGGCCGCCGCGCGGTTTGTCACGCCGCTGACCTTCCAGACGCTGTCGCAGCGCAAGGTGACCACCACGGCCTTCGCGCCGGTCGAGACCTGGATGCCGGAGCACATCTCGCTCGCCGACCGGGCCGACGTGCTGGTCATCGCCCCCTGCACCGCCAATGTGATCGCCAAGCTGGCCCACGGCCTCGCGGACGACGTCCTCTCGTCGACCGTGCTGGCCTCCCGCTCCACCAAGGTGATCGCGCCGGCGATGAACGACGGCATGTGGGCCAATGAAGCCACGCAGGACAATCTCGCCACCCTGCGCCGCCGCGGCATGCGCATCGTCGCGGTCAGCACCGGCGACCTGGCCTGCGGGCGGACCGGCGAGGGGCGCATGGCCGAGGTCGCGACCGTTTTCGCGGCCGTTCAGGAGGCGCTGCCATGAGACGGATGACCGCGGCCTTGTTGCTCCTGGCACTGACCGCCGGGCTCGCGGCCGGCCAGTCCGTCGTGCCGCCCGTCGCCGCGACGAACCTGCAGCGGCTGGCCGCCTGGGACGCCGCCAACGCCGCCGCGTGCCAGCGCGCACCGGAACGCTTCCTGCAGCGGCGCGCCGTGCTGGCCGACAAGCAGACGGGACGCGTCACCCTGCTGGCCGAGTCGTGCGGGCTCGCCGCGCAGGCGATCGTGGAGTTCGGCCTCGTCGGCGAAACCTCGGACCGCACGTACGAAGCGCTCTTCCGGACGTATGCGCGCGCCCTCGACATCGGCGACGCGCTGGAGTTCATCGGGATGCCGCGCGGACGGAACGTCAGCAGCAAGGCGCAGCGCTACTGGCCCGCGGGCGAACGGGTGCATATCCAGGTGCGGGCCCTGGACGGCACGAACCCGCCGCCGCGCAACCTCGAGGACTACATCTTCGACAAACAGACCGGCGGTGTGCTGCCCCGCGCCGGGTTCGTCTACTGCGGCTCGCCCCGCGTGCCGAATCCCGCCGGCGAAGGCGACGTCTGCCTGGCCGATCTCGATGCCCCCGTCTCGTTTCTGTCGCTCTACAACGAACCGCAGACCCTGCTCGACGTGCCGCGCATCGCCCACCAGGGCGATGTGTACGAGAACTACACCGCCAATCCCGAGACCCGCCTCCCCGAAGCCCGGCAAGTCCTCCTCGTCCTGTCGCCCGAGCCGCGCCCCGGTGGCCGCCCGCGCATGCGGCCGCTGACGTTGACGGTGGCCCGCGCGGCAGGCCCCGGGGGCGCGGCGTTCGAACTGGCGGAGCCCGGGCGGGAAGCCGTCCGCTTCGATTCGTTCGGCGACCTGCTCAAGCGCCTGATGGCCCTGGTCGACGAGGCCTGCGACCCGATGGTCGCCCTGCGGTTCGACGATGCCCTGCCGCTCGATCGCGTCCGCGAGGTGTGCAAGGTGATCCAGCGCATCGAGGGTGAGAACGGCATCCGCGTCGAGCCGCCGCCCGAAGGACAGCTCTACTACAAGGCGTTCCTCCCCGACGACAACTGGCGCGAGCGCGCCAAGCGGTTGTCGCAGCCGTGGGAACTGCACGTGGGCCAGCCGAAGGCCAACCGCGCCGCACCGCCCCTCCGGCTGGTCAAGACGCTGGAAGACTGGTCCGATCCCGATTCGATCGAGCCGCGACTGACGCCCGTCGAGCATCCGCTCGCCACGTTCGACGAACTGCCGGCCCTGATCGAGCGGGAGGGGCGCGGCCTGCCGGTGCTGCTGGTGTTCGCGCCGGGCGAGGCGCCGATCGGGCTGTTCCTGCAAGGGGTTCGGCGCGTGCTCGACACGCATCCGACGGTCTACGTCTTTGCCGAGTAGGCCATGCAGGAAGTCCCCGAGTTCGTCTGCCGCCGCTGCGGCGCCTGCTGCCGGGCCACGGGCGAAGTCCGGCTGCAGACCGGCGAGATCGGGACGATCGCGGCGGCGGTCGGGCTGACGACCGAGGCGTTCATCGCGCGGTACGCCCGGCTGGCGCGCGACCGGCGTGGCCTCGTGCTGACCGACCGCGCCGACGGCGCCTGCGTCTTCCTCGACGAAACCAACGCCTGCCGCATCCAGCGCGCCAAGCCGCGGCAATGCCGCGACTACCCCTCCCGCTGGCGCAGCGACAGCCTCGATGCGGCCTGCGAGGGGCGACGGCACGCGGGCGGGGTAATCGGCTAGCGACAGGGGGTGCGATGAGGGCGCATCGAGATGTGGGCAAAACGTGAAAGGCTTGGTTCTTCGCTGACAACGGGGCTAAAGCCCCTGCCTCACTTCCGCCTGAAGGCGGGACTCCGACGCGTGGATATTGGGCGCACCTGCTGGGTCGGAGTACCGGCTTTAGCCGGAAGCCAGCGAGGGCCTTCAGGCCCGGGTA
>JAAYZJ010000336.1 GCA_012514915.1 Lentisphaerota bacterium
AAGCTCGCCCCCGCCGGATCGACCGCGACCAACAGCCTCTGGGACATCTGGACCTACTTCACCGAGGATCCAGGCGCGCTCCCCGTCATCCGCTTCACCGACTCGCTGGGCCGCACCAACGCCTGGGACGAGGCCGCCGCCGTCGGCGACCCCGTGCTCGACACGGTGCTCGTCGGAGCGACCGAGTATGAGGCCTATCGCAACAGCGTCTCAATGCCCCCCGAGTACGACAGCGCCTTCTTCCGAACTTTCGTCGATGTCTCGGGAGTCGGCACCAACCAGGTATATCTGCCAGTCCGCAACGGCATCGCCGTCAACGGCACCGCGCCACTGACAGCGACCTTCGCCGACGGCACCAACATCTACCGATGGGTCGGGGGTGTGCGTGTCCAGTGACCTCCAAGGCCTGCTGCTGCTACTGCTCTTCGCCGTCGGTGTGGCGGCGCTGGCGTGGCGCGTCCTGACCCGCGTCTGGCGCGAGCACTGCCCGCGCATCACGCCGCTGGGCAAGGCCGCGAGTGTCGCCCTGCTGCTGGCCGCAGCCGCCGTCGGTGGGGACAAGTCGCCTGCCATGCGCTACGTTGCCACACTGGTCACAGCCCTTCGCGGTGGGGCGCTGCTCGATCCTTCCGGGCGCATCGGCGCTGCGGCCACCATCGCCGCCTCGCAGGAGATCGCCTCGCTCTCCGGCGGCATCATCGGCGCCGCCTCGCAGACCGTTGCCGAAGCGCAATCGCAGTTCGATGCCGCCGCCTACACACTCACCAACCGCACACTCAACGTCGCCTACATCGCCGCTGATCTTCCACGGGCTCTGCCAGGCGTCCATGCCAATAGCAATATTGCGGCCACTATCCAGCGCGTCCGCCAGGATGGCAACACCAACCTGCTCGTCTGGGTGTGGTTCTCGGAAGAGCCCGCCGTCCAGCCCCAGGTGTCGCTCTCCTACTCCGTCGAGGACGGCGTCTGGGCGTACATGCCCGCCGTCACCAACTCCTACCCGGACACGGTGGACGTTGATGGCGTGCCCTGCATCGAGTACCGCTACGAGATTCCGGCCCCCTACCGCGGCACGGTCTTCCGGCCCGACTACGAGCTAGCCTTCGGCGGCGTGGTAGCCGGCGACTACCTGACCGTGCCTGCCGGCGGGGTCGTGGTCAGCACCAACGGCGTCGAGTGCCTGCCATACACCGGCACCGACACCTACAGCGAGCACCTCTCCGTCACCTACAAGGGTGGCATCGCCGTCTCCGCGACCTTCCACGGTACCAACTACACAGGAGTTGTAACACTATGAGTTCCATCGCAGAGTCTATCGCCCAGCTCGTCGTGTTCGGCGTGTTCTTCGTGCTCTACGTGGCGAACCTACCCGCCGCGCAAACCAACTGGAACAGCAAGGCCAAGGCGCACGCCAACCCGGTGATCGCCCGCGCCATCGAGCGCCGGACCATGGCCCCGGCCAAACCCCGCGTGGCCTCCCAGCGCATCGAGCACGGCACGGTCATCAGCGTGCTACAGGATGGCACCGTCGTCAGCGAGCCGCTCAAACGCGCCACCACCGCCCGCATCCCCGAGGCTATGGGCCGCGTGCGCATCGACGCCGCCCTCACCCGGATCGTGGCAGCATCGAAGGGGACGGGAGACGACAACGACAAGGTGGCCCGGAAGATGGAGCAACTGGCCGACAAGCTGGAGCGTGACAAGGGCAACGGCAACGGCAATGGCAGGCTCGCTGGCATCCTCGGCGGTGCGGCGGCGGCTGCTGGTGCCGCATACCTGGCGGGACGAAAAGGACGGACGGCATGACCAACGACGAACGCACACAACTCAACCTCGCGGCCCCGATCATCGGCGCCCTGCTCGCGCTGCTGGCCGCCGCGTGGCTCTCGGGCTGCTCGACGATCCGCACCCTTCCGTGCGTCGGCGCGGCGCTGACGCCGGAATGGGACGAGGCCACCCTGTCGAGCAACTGGGGCGGCGACAATGCCAGGCTGCGGATGATGAACGTGCTCTCCCCGAACATGAGCGACGGTACGTTCCGGGACCGTGTAGACTGGATGAAGGCGCGCGGGGTCAACACCGCCCACGTTTTCG
>JAAYZJ010000337.1 GCA_012514915.1 Lentisphaerota bacterium
ATGTTTGCCGAAACGGGCATCGGGACGTACCTCCATCTCGCGGACCACGCTTGGAATGCTGGCTTCATCGTTCTCGTCCTCGTCCTCGTTGCTCCGCTTACACAGGATGCTCCGGCCACGCATGCTTGGGATAGCGGCCGCGATATTCCTTGCGCACGAGCGGATAGCCGGTCTTCCAGAAACTGGCGAGATCGCTGGTCACGGCGAGTGGCCGCCGGGCAGGCGACAGGAGATGAACCGCCAGCGAAATCCGCCCGCCTGCGACACGCGGAGTCTCGTTCACCCCGAACAACTCCTGCAGACGCGCCGCCAGGACCGGCTGGTCACCTTGGTCGTAACGGATGGGCGCGCGATGGCCCGAAGGGAGCCGCCAGAAGGCGGGAGCCAGTTCGTCGAGCAGCCGCCGGCGGCTACCGGCGAGCGCCAGCAGCGGCTCGCACAAGTCAATGCGCCGAACCTGCTCCCACCGTGTGCAGTCCGCGAGCGCATCCCCCAGCCACGCCACGAGGTTCTGCACCAGCGCGGCGTCGGAGACATCCGGCCAACCCTCCTCTGGAAAGACACGCCGCAGCAACAGGATGCGCGCCTGCACATTGCGCGCGGCATCGCTCCAGCCCAGATTGGCGATCCCCTTGGCGGCGATCCCCTCGCACAACGCCTCCAGCATCGCATCGGGCGGGAACTCGCGCAAGGGCCCCTCGCCCAGCACCAGTGCGCCCAGACGCCGCCGCCGCATGGCCGTCACACGCTCCTCGCGACGATCCCACCGGACGACATCCTCGATCCGCACCTGCCCCGCGAAGTCGTCCTGCACCTGGTCCGGTTCCAGTGGCGCCGCGAGACGGATTCGTCCTTCGGCTCCAACGTCCTGCAGCTCCGCCACCGCCAGCCACGGGGCGCCCGCCAAGGCGTCGGTTTCGTCGATCACGGCCCCGTGGCCGTTGACCATCAGGAACTGCCCCGCTCGCCCCCGTTGCTGGGCGACACGATCAGGGAACGCCCAGGCGATCAGCCGCCCCGCATCGGCCGCCTGCCGGTCGGCCGATGGAAAATGCCGCCCCCATTGACGGGCAAGCAGGTGGACACGGCGCACCCAGTCGTCGCCCTTACCGGCCCGTTCGTCGTCGCCATCCAGCCGGTCCAGTAGACGCCGGGCGTCAGTCTCGTAGCGCAGATCGGGATCGGCGCCGGCCTCCTCAATGGCCGCCGCCAGGAGGCACGCGCGCCGGGGACAGCCGACCTCGGCGGCCCGCTGGATCATGTGCGCCAGACGCGGATGCACCGGTAGCCGTGCCATGTCGCGTCCGCGCGGGGTCAGGCGGCCGTCGTCGTCCAACGCCTCCAGTCCATGCAGCAACGCCGTGGCCTGACGCCAGGCGGCGTCGGGCGGCGGAGTCAGCCAGGGGAGATCCGCGCGGTCGGCACACCCCCAGTCGGCGCACTGCAGCCGCAGCGGGGCGAGATCGGCATCGAGGATTTCCGGCAGCGCCTGGGGTGCGAGTTGCCTGTCGGTCGGCTCGTCCCAGAGCCGGTAGCAGACGCCGGGCGCGACGCGTCCGGCACGCCCGCGCCGCTGGTCGGCCCGGTCGCGCGTGATCCGCAGCGTTTCGAGCCGCCCCATGCCGCGGCGCGGCGAGAAACGCGGCACCCGCATCCAACCGCAGTCGATCACGATCCGGATATCCTGGATGGTCAGGCTGGTTTCGGCGATCGACGTGGCCAGGACGACCTTGCGGCGGCCCGACGGCGCCGGCGCGACGGCGGCCTCCTGCGCCTGGCGCGGCAGGGCGCCGAAAAGCGGATGCACATCGACGGCGTCGGGCAGCGGCATCGTCCGCAGCAGCGCGGCGGTGCGGCGGATCTCGCCCTCGCCCGGCAGAAACGCGAGCACGCCGCCCGCCGTCTCGCGCAGGGCGTCGGCGATGGCGCCCGCCATGCGGCGCGGCAGCGGTACAACGTCCGAAGGCGGATGATCGAGGTAGTGGGTCTCGACGGGCCACGCGCGGTCCGCCACGCCAACGACGCGGCTGCCCTCGCCCAGATGATCGGCCACCGACCGTGTGTCGATCGTCGCCGACATCACGAGGATCCGCAGATCGTCGCGCAGCACGCGCCGCAGATCAAGCGTCAGGGCGAAGGCGAAATCCGACGCGAGGTTGCGCTCGTGGAATTCATCGAAGATCACGAGTCCCGTGTCGCCGAGGCCGGGATCGTTCAGCAGCCGCTGCACGAGCAGTCCCTCGGTCAGCACCTCGATGCGGGTCGCGGCGCTGGTCATGCGCTCGAGCCGGACCTGGTAGCCGACGCGCCGTCCCACCTCCTCGTCCAGCAGCCGCGCCATCTGCCGGGCCGCCGCGCGCGCGGCCAGTCGGCGGGGTTCGAGCAGCAGGATGCGCCTCCCCGCCAACCAGGGAGCGCCGAGCAGCGACGGCGCGACCAGCAGCGTCTTGCCGGTGCCGGGCGGCGCCTGCAGAACCACCGGGCGGTTGGCCGCGAGTGCTTCGGCCAATTCGGCAAGGACGCCCCGCACGGGGAGGTCGGGTAGATGCGGGCGGAGCGGGGCCATGATGCACCGGAGCGCAGCCTGGGCCCTGCGTCACAACTTGGCCAGGGCCGACTTGACCGAGACCCCGGGCAGCACCCCCAACCGTCCGGTCAGCAGCCCCAGTTCATCCGTCGTGGCCTCGACAACCAGAGTGATCACCGCCACACCGCGTCCGCGGTGCGGCAGGCCCACGCGCGCCAGGATCATCTCACCCGCCTCGGAAAGCACGTGGTTCACCTGGGGACTGTTCTGCTCCCGGTGCTCGACGATGATACCAACAAAACCGATCCGCTTTTCCATGCCGACAGCGTAGCAGGATTACGCGCCGGCGCGCAAGCGGCGGGCTGCAGGAGATGTCGGTTCCGGTAAACCGCGGATTTCCGTGGCTCTTGCAGAACCCAGGCGGACGA
>JAAYZJ010000338.1 GCA_012514915.1 Lentisphaerota bacterium
CACCTTCTGCTTCGACGGCTGGCGCCTGCTGCGCTACGAGCTGCCGGCCAACGCGCCGTGGGACAGCTTCCGCGAGCTCGGCTTCACGAACTGGGGCAGCGAAGACGAGATGAGCCTCGTCGAGCTGCCGCTCGCGCTGGAGAAGATCTTCATCGAGCGCCGCTCGAGCGTGATGTACGGCAACGACCGGCATGCGATCCCCGCGGAGACGCCCGTGCTGCTCGGCGACCTGTTCGTGGAATACGCCCGCGAGGCCGACCGGGGCGCCGAGGTGGTGCGGCTCTCGAAAATCCGCGCGCCGGAGGTTGCGGCGGGGGCTCTGCCCAACCCGATCGCCGAACTGCGGCAGAGCGGCACGCGCCCTCCGGGGCGGATCGTCAAGGTCGAGGATCCCGACACCTGGTTCGACGGGACGCGGGGCGTCTTCACCTTCGAGATGCCGACCAACGCCGTCAGCGCCGACATCTGGCTAAGCCTGCACCGCGACGGGCGCGGCGCCCTCCGGCAGGGGAGCGGGCTGAAGGCGTCGCCGGCGCAGGTTGCCGGCTTCCTGGCCGGGACCGAGTTCCACGCCTTCCTGGTCTACACCGACCGCGCGGGTGCGGTTTCCAAGCCGTCCGAGCCGTTCAGCTTCAAGCTGATCGACCACTTCAGCCATCAGTAGCGGGATCGAACCGCCAGAGACGCGCCGGTTCGGCGAGCCGCGCGGCGGCGTCGAATCGGACCCCCTCGGCCAGCAGCAGCGCCCGCTTGCGCCGGACCGCGGCCCCCTGCGCGCAGCCCTGGAAGCCGCCGAGCGTCCCCTGCCCGGCAATGACGCGGTGGCAGGGGACGCGCGGCGCGAAGGGGTTCGCGCGCAAGGCCTGCCCGACGGCGCGGGGCGAGCCGCATCCGATCCGCCGCGCCAGCAGCCCGTAGGTCGTGACCCGTCCGCGCGGCACCTCGCCCAGCGCGTCGTAGACGCGTTGCTGGAACGGGGTGACCGCGGGTTTCCGAGGGACGGGAGCCATCAATCACGCCTCACGCCGCCGGCCAGCGGCTGACGACCAGCATGGCGACGAGGATGCCCGTCAGCATGCCGACGAAAACCTCCAGCCGGGTGTGGCCCAGCAGTTCCTTCAGCCGCGACTCGTTGAGCCGATGCTCATGGAACAGCTCGTCGAGCAGCTTGTTGAGGATGCGGGCCTGATGCCCGGCGGCATTGCGCACCCCCGCCGCGTCGAACATGGTGATGCCCGCCAGGCAGACGGCCAGCATGGTGGTCGGCGCGCCGAAGCCCTCGGTCAGCCCGATGGCGGTCGCCAGGCCCGAGACCAGCGCCGAGTGGGCGCTGGGCATGCCGCCCGTGCTGACCAGATAGGAGAGGTCGAGACGGCCGGTCCGGACGAGGTCGACGGTCATCTTGATGCACTGGGCCAGGGTCCAGCCGCAGAAGGCCGACCAGAACCAGGGTGTTTTGAAGAGATCGACGAAAGGGTTCATGGGATCAAGCTGCATTTTTGAAGGCCAGCAGGGTGCGGATCAGGATTTTGATGTCAAACGCGAGTGACCAGTGTTCCAGGTAGTAGAGGTCGTACTTGACGCGCTCGGCGATGCTGGTGTCGCCGCGCAGGCCGTTGACCTGGGCCCAGCCGGTCAGCCCCGGTTTGGAGACATGGCGCCACATGTAGTGGGCGATGCCGGGAGTGAACTGCTCGACGAAATAGGGGCGTTCGGGGCGGGGCCCCACCAGGCTCATGTCGCCGCGCAGGACGTTCCAGAACTGGGGAAGCTCGTCGATGTTGTAGCGGCGGAGCCAGGCGCCGACCCGTGTCCGGCGGGGGTCGTCCGCGACGGTCCAGCCCGGCTGCCGGGCGCGCTCGGCGTCGGGACGCATCGTGCGGAGCTTGAACAGGCGGAATGCGCGTCCGCGCCGCCCGCAGCGCTCCTGGACGTAGAAGACCGGACCGGGCGACTCGCGGACGATCAGCAGGGCGGCCACCAGCATGACGGGGGCCGCGAGGACGAGGCCGCAGAGGGCGCCGGCCATGTCGAAGGCCCGCTTGAGGATCCGGTTCCAGACCTGGTCGAGCGGCCAGCGGCTGATGCCGAGGAGGGGAATGCCGGTGATCAGGTTGAACTCCATGCGGCTGGTCAGCATGCGGAAGAGGTCGGGGACCATGTTGAAGCGGATCAGGCGCTGCTCGCAGAAGAGGATCAACGCGACGGTCTGCTCGTGCGACAGGGCGTGTCCCGTCAGGATCACCTGGTCGATGCGCCGCTCGGCCACGACCCGCTCGAGATCAGCGTAATCGCCGCACAGGAACGGGGCCGGGATGCCGGCATGGGCCTGCTCGCCGCCGAGCGTGAGGACGCCGACGGCGCGCGTGCGCAGCCGGGGCTCGGCCGAGAGGGCCTCGACCAGGCGGCTGGCGTCCTCGCCCGCGCCGAGAATGAGCGTGCGGTGGCAGGGGGGCGAGCGCCGCGCGAGGGCGATCTCGAACTCGAACATGACGGCACGCTCGATGAGCACGAGCACGGTCACCGTCGCGAGCGACATCAGGACGACGGCGTTCGAGAAGGGGATGACGTTCTTGAGCAGGGCGCTGATGTCGAGCACGATCAGCACGCTGAAGGCGCAGGCCCGGATGATGCGCGGGATTTTCCCCGAGAATGTTCCCTCCTGCGGGCGCGAGTAGAGCTTGAGAATCTGGAAGACGAGCAGGTAGACGGGGAGGACGGCGGCGGCGGCCAGCGCATAGCGCCGGTAGAGGTCGGGGTCGCGCACGACGGGGGGGATCCAGCGGCCCACCTGCGGGATCCAGCCGCTGTCGAACCGAATCCAAACCGCCAGCATCTGGGCCAGCCAGATCGCGCAAAGATCGACCCCCGCGGCCAGCAGGGCCGAGAGGGCATCGTTAGAATCGCGGTTCTTCATCGGTGCTGCGAGTATGGCACGGGCGTGGAACGGGGTCAAGCGGCGGTTGCCGGATTGGGGAATCGATCCGGACGCACCAGCATGCGTGCCTTTGAGAAGGATTCGGGACGCACACACCGCGCGGGGGCCAGTCGCCAGACCAAAGCTCTTTATCTCCTATCAGTTGACGGACGCGGACACCGGCCAAATCATCGAAGATTTTGGCCTGCAAGCATGACGTTCGCGCCTAGCGGAAAAACAGCAGCGTTCCGGCGGGCGGCGGGAGATAGGTGATTTCGCCGGCGGTGTAGAGGTCGTTCGTGATCCACGTGCCGGTCCAGGACGGCAGGTTCACCTGGTCG
>JAAYZJ010000339.1 GCA_012514915.1 Lentisphaerota bacterium
GCGGCTGATGCAGGCGCAGGCCGATGTGGCGCGGGCGCTGCTGGCCAAGCTCGAGGAACTGGCGCGCGACGATGTCGAGGCGCAGGCCGCCCTCAAGGCGCTCCAGGCGGGATCGGGCGCCCAATCGCTGGACGGGAGCTTCTCGGGCAGCGAGATCTCCGAGATGATCGCCCTGGCCGAAACGCTCGAGAAGAAGCGGTTCGAGGAGCGGCTGCCCGACCGGCCCGCCGTGGGGGGCGACGGCAAGCTGTCCGACTACATCAAGGGCCATGTCAAGGGGTCGCTCGATCCCGAAAAGGAACGGGATTTCTCGATCATGAAGCTGGCCACGGCGCCGGGAGCCGAGAGCGACGTGATGGAGGGGTTCGACACCGACGACAAGCTGGACTTCTCGATTGTCGAGAACTACGAAGATGTCGTCGGCGAACTCCTCGAGGAGGCCGACGACCTGCGCGACACCTACGATAGCATCCGCAACATGCTGATGGGCCAGGATATCGAGGCCGGCACGCCGGGCAAGGGCTCGCTGGGCATGGCCTCGGCCAGCGCGGCGGCGCCGACCGGCAACCAGAAGCCCGACACCAAGGAGCACGGCGGCGTCTCGCGCATCGGGCGGCAGGGGGCCCGGGCGACCGGCATCGCCGCCGGCGACGAGTCGATCAACCGGCGCGGGCGCGACGCGGCGCAGGAGAGCAGCCAGGAGGTGCCCGACGTCGCCGGCACGATCAAGGAAAAAATGTCCGACGACCCCGCGACCGACCATTCGACCGGGGTCGGGGGGCGTTCGGTCGAGGGCGAACTGCAGAAGAGCTTCAGCGTCAAGGATGCCGGCGAATGGAAGGACGAGATGGCCGACCGCGCCGAGGCGCCCCAGTCGACCTATCAGATCGTCGAGCGCCAGGGGCCGCCCATCAGTCCCGAGGTGGCCGCGAAGCTGCGCGACATGGAGGGGCAGCAGGAGCAGGTGCTGTCGCGCGTCAAGCAGATCAAGAAGAACCTGGACAACCTGTTTCTGCCGACCGAACAACTCGACGAGGCGCAGCGCAACCTCTCGGCCGCGATGGATCGTCTGCGCCAGCAGCCCGATCCCGAGGCCTTCCGGCAGCAGATCGAGTCGCTCGAGAAGCTGATCGGCGCGGTGATGGTCTTCGACCGTCCCGACTCGACCTTCCAGCCCAGCCTGCCGCGCGAGTCGACGCTGCGCGGCGAGATTCTCGACGAGTCGGTGAATCCGCCGCTGCCGGGCTACGAGGAGAGCGTCAAGCGCTACTACGAAAGGCTGGCGACACCATGAGGCGACGCGGCGGGATGTGCGGGGCCGGGTTGGGGCTGGCGCTGATGGTCGCGCTGTCCGGCCCGGCGTTGCGCGCCGGTGAACCGGCGCGGATCGAGAGCCGCGTCAGTGAAGGGCGCTTGCTTCAGTTTCTGGCGGTGGGCGTTCGCGCCCTCGCTGTGGGCGATGCCCAGCGCCACCTGGCGGTCGCGTTCGCCGCGGGCCGTCCCCAGGCGGCCTGTCTGCTGGCGCTCAACCCGCGTGGCGATTTCGCGACCGGCGAGCCGATTCCGCTCCCCCTGCCGGAAGTCGGCGGCCTCAAGGGGGTCACGGGCGAACCGGTCGCCGTCCAGTTTCATCCCCGCGAACCGCTGCTCTACCTCTGGCGCCGCCGGGGCGCCGCGGCGGCCAAGGTCGAGCCGTTCGACCACCTCGACGTGTTCGATGTCTCCAACCCGCAGTCGATCGGCGTGGTGACCACCGCCTGCTCGGGGGTCGCCTTCCAGTCCGAGCTGCTCCCCTCCGCCCTGGCCCTCGACGCGCGGGCGCGCCGGCTCTACCTGCCCAATCTGCAGGTCTTGAACAGCGATGGTAAAACCTTCGCCACCGCCCTTGGCTATCTTACCCTCGACGCGCAGGGTCTGCCCGCCGTCAAGAGGGGCGGGGAACTGGCCCTGACCCTCGCCCCGACCGGCGAGGCCTCCCGCCGCGCCGCGGGTTTTGGATCCGTCGCCATGGGCGACCGCATCCTGTTGACCGTCGGCTGGCGCGGGGTCCTCTACTGGGACACCAACAACCGGCTGGCGGCCATGAATGGGTTCGCGTTCTCCGAACTTTCCCGCGACGACGTCATGCTCACGGCCAACGAGCGCTGGATCTACACGGTCACGATCGGCATGGGCGGGCTGGCCTGCATCCGGCATGTGAACGGCTATCCAACCCTGCTGCCCGAGTCGTTTGGCGTCGCGGGCGGCAATTTCCAGTCCGCGCCCGTCCTGATGGGCGGCCGGGCGCCGGCGCTGGCGATCGCGGGCAAGGACCAGCTCACGATTGTCGGGCTGACGCCCGAGGGCTCCTTCAGCCGCGAGCATCAGATGTTCAAGATACCCTGGTTGCCCGAGCGGGCGCCGCTGGGCTACTCGGCGCGTGCCGACCGGCTCTATATTCCCGTGGAGGGCTGGCCATGAACGCGCGGTGGATGAACCAATCGGGCGGCCTGCGGCTGGCCGCGCTGCTGGCCCTCCTCGCGGCGCGCCCCCTGCGGGGGGCCACCGTCTCCTATGATGGCAGCCACTCGCGGCGCATGGCCGTCATCGACGAGCAGGCCACGCGGCTGAGCTGGGCCACCGTCGGCCGCC
>JAAYZJ010000340.1 GCA_012514915.1 Lentisphaerota bacterium
TCGACGGTCTTCAGGGTAACATGACGGCCGATCCACGCTGGGTCGACGCGCCGAACGGCGATTTCAGTCTGCGGCTCGACTCGCCCTGCCGCGATGCCGCCGGCGCGTTGGGTATCGCCCGCGACGGGGCCGGCGCCCCGCGAGCGCAGGACGGGAGCGGCGACGGACTCGCCATCCCCGACATCGGCGCCTTCGAGGCCGACGACGTGCATGGCGGGCTAGCGTGCTTCTTCGCGCCCGACAAGCGGGAGGGTGTGGGCGGGCTCGACGTCACCTTCACCGCGTCGGTGCTGGGGGCGGAGGAGGAAATCGTCGCCTACGGGTGGGATCTCGGCAACCGCCGGCTGGAGGGGGCCGGTCTCGGGCAAGTGGTCAACCACTACGAGCCCGGCATCTACGATGTCTCCTTGACGGTCAGCAACAGCGCCGGCGCCACGGCCGCCTGGACGTGGCGGACGTGCATCCGTGTGGGACCCGCCGTCGCCTACGTCGCCCCGCAGGGCGGCAACCAGCCGCCTTTCGACTCCTGGGAGAAGGCGGCCACCACCATCCAGGCGGCCTTGCGACTCGCAACCGCGTCACCCGAGGGGGCCACCCGGATCGTCGTGGCCGATGGCCTCTACCCGGTCGCCTCGTCGGCCGAGGCGATCTACATCGACCGCGGCATCACGCTGGCGAGCCTTGGCGGGCCGTCCCGCGCGATCCTGCGCGGAACAACCGGCGCCGATGTCTATCCCAACATCGAGGTGAACCATCCCGACGCGGTCGTCGAGGGGTTCGCCTCCGAGCAGGGCCATTTCGGCGCGGTCGTGAGCCGGGGCACGCTGCGCCACTGCATTCTGCGTGACAACACCGGCCATGCCGCCTACGGGCACGACAGCGGGTATGGCGCCGGTCTGCGGCAATATGGCGGATTGGTCGAGTCCTGCCTGATCGCCACCAACACCGTGGGCGGCGAGACGGGGTGCCAGGGGGCCGGCGTGTTCATGCGCGGGGCGAGCCTCCTGCGCAACAGTGCGATCACCCATAACGCGGTCTTGAGGAACATGGGAGCCACAGGGGCCGGCATCACGCTGGTGGATCCCCTGCAGCGCGCGGTCGTCCGCAACTGCCTGATCGCCGGCAACACGGTCAACGGCTATACGCTGGCCGTGAGCGGAGGCGGCGTCAGGATCCACGGCGGCCACCTCCAGAACTGCACGGTCGTCGGCAACGCCATCACCGGCAGCCTTCCGAGCGCCGGCGGCATCGGTGGCTCGGGCGGCACGGTGGTCAATGCGCTCGTCTGGGGCAATCTGGCTGGCGGCCAGCCCGGCGGCGACATCGCCACGCCTGCGATCTGCTCCTTCAGTTGCTCCCCGGGGTTGACCGAAGGCGAGCGCGGCAATGTGACCCGCGCCCCGCGCTTCGTCGACGCCGTGAGCGGTGACTACCACCTACTGCCGGGGTCGCCCGGTATCAATGCCGGTGTCAATCAGACGTGGATGGCCGGGGCCGTCGATCTGGGCGGCCAGCCACGTATCGCCAGCCGCACGGTCGACATGGGGGCTTTCGAGCACCTCCCGCCGACCCGGACATTGCTGATCCTCAAGTAAGCCCTGCTCACACGCGTGAGCTTGACAAGATGGCGGCATCCTGTCAAACTAACCGGCCATGGGCGCCACACAGAAACTGATTGCCGAGCGGCTGGGGATTTCGCGGTCGCTCGTGTCGCGCGCCCTGAACGGATCGGCAGCCGAGATCCGTGCCAACCCGGCGACGGTGGCGCGCATCCGCACGGAGGCGAACCGTCTGGCCTACCGCCCGAGCGCGGCGGCACTGGCGTTGCGCGGCGGCGCCACGCGGACGATCGGCGTGCTGGTCAAGGATTTCGCCGACCCCTTTTTCGGTCGCATGCTGGCGGAACTCGATCGCCTGGCGCGCCGCTCGGGATTCAGTCTCGTGATGAGCGGGGTGGAGCACGGGCGGCGCGCCGGAGATGAATCGGCGCTTCTGGCCCAATACCGTCCCGACGGGTTGCTGCTGGTGGGGAGCGATTTTCTGCCCGACGAGGTGGCGCGGTATGCGGACCGGGGCGTCGCGGTTGTGCGGCTCGGTTCCGGGCGCGCGGCCAGCGGCATCGCCCAGGTGGCCATGGATGAAGTCGCGGGCATGCTGCTGCTGGTCGACCACCTGGCGGCGCTGGGACACAGCCGGTTCGGCTACCTGGCGGCGGGCCATTCCCGCTGCCGCCACCGCCTGGCGGCCCTTGACACCGCGCTCGCTCGCGCCGGCCTCGGCGCGGCGCTTGCGGCGCGGCGCGAGGCGTGGACGGCACCTGCCTGGATCGACCGCCTGGCGCGCGACCAGGCCCTGCCGACCGTCTGGGTGGCGTTCGACGA
>JAAYZJ010000341.1 GCA_012514915.1 Lentisphaerota bacterium
CCTTCCTGGCGCAGACCGCCGGCATCCGCCGGCACCACGCCGCCTATCAGCATTTCGCCCGGGCGGAGACCGAGCTCGCGCGCCAGCGCCTCGACGCGGCCCGCACCGAGGCCGAGGCGGGACTGCGCCTGGCGCCGGACGACACCGTCGGGTTGTTGCTGCTGGCCCAGGCGCGCCAGCAGGGCGGCCAGACCGCCGCCGCCCGCGAGTTGGCCGCGCGCGTGGCCGGCGCAACCCCCGACGTGGCACGGGCCCACAGTCTCCTCGCCGAGTGCGCGCTGAAGGAGCGGAAGTACACCGAGGCCCTCGTCCATCTGGCCGCCTTCGAGAAGCGTGTGCCGGGCGACACGCGCGCGCGGCTCTATCAGGGGCTCGCCCACGACGGGCTGGGGAACCGGCGCCAGGCGGCCGCCGCCTACGAGGCCTACTTGCGACAGGGCGCCGTCGGCGAGGCCGAGGGTCAGTTCGCCCTGCGGCGCCTGCAGGCGCTCACGCGGTAGCGGCGGGAACGGTTTTCCGGTTGACGATGGCGGCGGGGCTTAGTAAGATAAACGCCTTTCGTGCCCCTGTTTTCCAGGGGTGGCTAGCAAGGCGACCTGATCATGAAGCAACTTTGGCAACCCTCTAAAATCAAACGCGTCCGCAAACTGGGCTTCCGCGCCCGCATGGCGACCCGCGGCGGACGCCAGATTCTGGCGCGCCGCCGCCAAAAGGGCCGTGTCCGCCTGACCGTCGTCTGAGGCCGCGTCCGGCATGCGCGGGGCGCGGGACAGCGCGGCACACGCGGCGCCCGGCCACGTGAAGCCGCTCCACGCCGGCATGTTCGGACTGCCGCGCGCCTACCGCTTGAAGGGGCCTCGTTTCCGCGCGGCGTTCGACGCCGGCACAACCCGGGCGGGACGGTATGTGGTCATGTGGATTCGCCGGACGGACGCGATGCCTGGACAGGTTGGGTTTGTCGCCACCAAGCGGATGTTCGCGCGGGCGGTCGACCGCAACCGGGCCCGGCGTCTCATGCGCGAAGCCTACCGGCTCACCCGACCCAGTCTGATCGAGCCTGTCGACATCGTTCTGCTGGCCCGCCGCCCCATTCTTAACGCCCGGCTACCGGAGGTCGCGGCCGCCTTGCGCGACATGTGCCGCCAAGCGCGCCTCTGGAGGGACGTGACATGATCGCCCGCCTGATCTCCGCACTGCTGATTCTCGTGATCCGTGCCTATCAAGTCGTCCTCGCGCCGCTGTTCCGCGGCTGCTGCCGCTTCGAACCCTCCTGCTCCGCCTACTGCATCGAGGCCCTGCAACGGCACGGCCCCGCGCGCGGGCTGGGGCTCGGAATCCGGCGGCTGCTGCGCTGCCGTCCGTACGGCCCCTGCGGCCCCGACCCCGTCCCCTGATCCCCCATGCTCTCACTGAATCCCCAGGAACCCGCCCCCGACCATGAATAAACAGGACATCGCCATCGTCGCCCTCCTTGCCGCCGCGCTGCTCGGCTGGCTTTTCCACCAGAACCAGCAGACCCGGCGGCACTTGGAGATCCGTGCCCGCGCGGCGGCCGCAGCGGCCACCAATCTCAACGACCGCGCCCTGTCGGCCGACGCCCAGGCCAGCGCCGCCTTCGCGGCCCGCCCTGCCGCCATGCCCGCGCCGACCCCCGCCGAAGCCGCCGACGAAGCCGTCGCCGCCACCGAACCCGCGCCGCCGGCCGCGGAGCCCGGACGTCCCGAGGAGACCCTCGTCCTGAGTAACGCGCAAATGCGACTGACCCTCTCTTCCAAGGGTGGCACAATCCGCGAGGCCGTTCTGCCGCACTACCGGGAGACGGTCGACCGCGGCAGCGCGCCGGTCCGACTCGATTTCATGCCGTCGCCGGCGCTGGCGCTGCAGGAACTGCCCGGCCTGGGCATGGAGGCCGACTTCGACCTCCTGACGGCCGACGACACCGCCGCGACCCTGCGCCGCGCCACGCCCGAAGGGTGGGTGCTCGAACGCCGGATCACCCTACGGCCCGATTACCGCATCGCGGTTCGCGACACCCTGACGCACAACGGCGACCAGCCCCGCGCCCTGCCGGCCGGCGGTCTCTCCCTCGGCGCCATGCACCGCGGAGCCTCCAAGAACGACACGCTGGGCGTCGATGCGCTGGGGGCGCAGCCCAATAGCCGCGGCGGCCTGGGCAAGGTCCGGCACTGGGACACCAAGCTCAACGGGCTGTTCACCGGAGGCCGCGGCGGGGGCGGCTGCGGCGGCGCGCCCGCGGCCGACGGCCTCCCCTTGACGGCGTCGACGCGCGTCGACACGGCGCAGACGTGGCTGGCCCTCAAATCGAGGTTCTTCGTCCAGGCGTTCATCAGCGACGCCACCAACACCGGCTATCAGATCGCCGTGGCCCGCCACGCCGCGGCGGGCCCCCTGCGCCTGCAGCATGTCGCCGCCACGATCCACTTCCCCGCCGAGGTGCTCGCCCCGGGGCAGTCCCTCGCGCGCGACTACGTCCTCTACGTGGGCCCCAAAAAACTCTCGCTGCTCCAGCGCTTCGGCCCCCGCACCGCCGAAATCATGCAGTTCGGCACCTTCAAATGGATGTGCGTCATCCTGGTGCCCATCCTGAACTTTTTCCACGCCCTGATTCCGAACTACGGCATCGCCATCATTCTGCTGACCCTGCTCGTGCGCGTCGTCTTCTGGCCCCTGACCCACAAGAGCACCGAAAGCATGAAGCGCATGCAGGCGCTGCAGCCGAAGCTCAAGGAGATCCAGGCGCAGTTCAAGAGCGACCCACAGAAACTGCAGCAGGAGACCTGGAAGCTCTACCGCGAGAACAAGGTCAACCCGATGTCGAGCTGCCTCCCCATGCTGATCCAGATCCCCGTCTTCATCGCCCTGTTCACGGTGCTGCGCAGCGCGGTCGAGCTGCGGTTCGCGCCGTTCCTCTGGATCGTCGATCTCAGCGAGCCGGAGAATCTCCTGGCGGGCGTGCTGCCGCTGGTTCCGGCCTTGAACATCCTCCCCTTCTTCATGGCCGGCACCATGCTCCTGCAGAGCAGGCTGACGCCCGCCATGGGCGATCCCGCGCAGCAGAAGATGATGATGTGGATGATGCCGGGGATGATGCTCGTCATGTTCTACTCGATGCCCTCCGCGCTCGTCCTCTACTGGACGGTCAGCCAGGTGCTGGCCATCGCGCAGCTCCTCTGGCAGAAACGGAAGCAGGCCGCCGCGCAGAACGGGGCCAGCCCGTCGGCGGGAGATCCCTCGGCCCCGTTGAGCCGCCAGGCCCGGCGCCGGCTGGCCCGCTAGCAGACAAGGAGAAGCGACATGCGCGTACTGGTACCGCTGGCCGAGGGGTTCGAGGAGATGGAGGCCGTCATTCTGGTCGACCTCCTGCGACGGGCGTCGATCGAAACGGTCGCGGCCGCCATGGGCGACAGTCCGACGGTCACCGCTTCGCGCGGCGTCCGGCTGGTGGCCGACGCCATGTGGGCGGATCTCGATCCGAGCGCCTTCGACCTGATCGCGCTCCCCGGGGGGATGGGCGGCACGCGGCGGCTGCAGGGCGACGAGCGGCTGCTGCAGGCGCTGCGGGCGCACCACGCCGCCGGCAAGCCGGTCGCCGCGGTCTGTGCGGGTCCGCTGGTGCTGCAATCGGCCGGGCTGCTCGACGGGCGGGAGGCGACCTGCCATCCCGGCGTGGCCGGCGAGCTGACGGCGGCGCGGCGGCGCGATGCGCGCGTGGTCGCCGACGGCGCCGTGATCACCAGCCAGGGGCCGGGGACGGCCATCGATTTCGCGCTCGCCATCATCGAACGGCTGGCGGGGCGCCCCGCCGCCGACACTGTCGCGTCCGGACTGGTGCGCTAGCGGCCGGGCCGCGCGCACAGGGCCAGCAGGGCGTCGAGCGTCAGGCGGGCCGTCCGCTCCCAGGTGAAGGTTGCCGCCCGGCGGCGGCCGATGGCAACCCGCTCCGCCCGCTCGCCGGGCGCCCAGGCGAGGGCCTGCAGCAGCGCCCGCTCCAGTCCGCGCGGTTCGTCCGGGTCATAGTACAGGGGGCCTTCCTTGCCCACCTCGGGCAGCGACGCGCAGTTGGCGGCGACCACGGGGACGCCGGCCCGCATGGCCTCGATCACCGGCAGCCCGAAGCCTTCGTAGCGCGACGGCAAAACAAACAGCGCGGCATGACGGAAGAGCCCCGCCAACTCGGCGGCGGCGAGCCCCGACCTGCGCTCGAGGCGGTCGCGGTGGCGGGCGGTCGCGATGGCCCGCGTCAACTCGCGTTCCCCACGTCCCGGCCGGCCGACCAGCACCAGACGGTGCGGGATCGAATCGGCAACGGCGTCGAACGCCCGGACCAGCGACGGCAGATTCTTGTGTGGATAGCTGTTGGCCACGCACAGCAGGTAGGGGGGGCGGCCATCCGGCGCGCCGTCGTCGGGCGTGTCGGCGAACGCCGCGGCGGCCGCCGCGAGCGTGACCTGCACGCGGTCGGGCGACACAGGAAGCAACCGGACGATTTCGCACCTGGAGAACGCCGACAGCGTCAGGATGGTGCGGCACCGCCAGGCGGCGGCCGTGACGAGCACGTGGGTCGTCAACCACCCCAGTGGCGACAGGTCGCGCGGAAAACGCCGGTACTGCATGTCGTGGATCGTGACGGCCTGCGGGCAGCGCGCGAAGAGGCAGGCCGTGTAGCCGGGCGACCAGAGGACATCGCAACCGGCGCGGCGCACGCGCGCCGGGAGTTGAACCTGCTCGCGCAGGATGCGCTGGCAGCGGTTTTCGGCGCGGAAGGCGAGTTGCTCGAACCGCACGCGGGGATCGTCCCCGAAGCAGGCGCGCAGGGGGCCGTCGTTCTCGATGTTGGTAAACAGCGTCACGCGGGCCTGCGCGAGCGGCAGCATCGCGCGGAGCGTCTCGATCAGATACGTCTCCGTACCGCCGACCTTGCCGGGGATGAAGAACAGCGTGTTGACGCCGAGATGCCAGGTCGCGCCGTCCGTCATGCGTGCCTCCCTGGCGGCGGGCGCCGTCGCCGCGCCAGATGCCGGTAGCAGGCGACGATCCCCCACCGCACGCACGCATGCGCAAGCGCCTGGGGCGACCAGCGCCCCGCATCGGCGGCAGCCGCCTCCCACTCCTCGCGGAACTGCACCTCGAACGCGCGTCCGCTGATCGATCCGGGATGCCAGCGGAAGTCGGCCAGCGGGGCACCGCTCAACCGGATGGCCCCACCCTGCCGCCACAGACGCAGCAGCAATTCATAATCAAACGCGGCACGACAATCTTCCCGCAACGGGCCGGCCTGGCGCCAGGCCCGACGGGTGAAGAACATGGCGGGCTGTGAAACGTAATTGATGGTCTGGATCCACGGCCGGGAGGAAAACGGGTGGCAGGCCTCCTTGAAGCGCGTGATGCCGCGCCGGATCTCACGCCCCTCCTCGTCGACGATGCGACAGCGCCCGAAGCACAGCGCCCGCGCCGGCTGCCGCGCGAACGCCGCGGCGACGCGGGCCAGCGCGCCGGGATGATAGACGTCGTCGGCGTTGAGCCAGGCGAGTACGTCGCCCGTCGCCAGGCGCAACCCCTTGTTGATGGCCGCCGCGGGGCCTCTGTCCGGCTCGACGACCAGATGCGCCAGCTCGGCGCGGCGCCGGGCGAGTTGTTCCAGCGTGCCGTCGGTGCTGCCGCCATCGATGACGATGCTCTCGATCTCCAGCCCCTCCGCTCCGCGCTGGGCGCGGATGCTGTCGAGGGCCTGGCCGATGAAGCGGCCCGTGTTGTAGCTGGGTGTGATGACCGAGATGCGCATGGCGGCTGCCACTCCGGAAAAGCGTCGCCGGCGTTCAGGCTTCCGGCCGCCCGGCCACCAGCCAGCGCCCCGGGCGCTCGCGGTGCTGCCCGCCGTCGAAGGCGACCTGTCCGTTGACCAGCGTGCAGCAGACCCCCCCGGGATAGCGGTGCGGCGTGTCGAACGTCGACCCGTCCTCGAGGGCGGCGGCATCGAGGACGACCAGATCGGCCCAGGCGCCCACGGCGAGCCGCCCGCGCCCCGCCAGGCGGAAGGCGGTTGCCGGCAGATCGGTCATGCGACGCACGGCCTCCTCCAGACCCAACCCCCAGTCGCCCGCCAGGGCGCGCCGCAGGAAGCGGATGCACGTCGCATAGGTTCGCGGGTGGGGGTGGTCGTGCGACAAGGGACCCTGCGTGGCCCGGATCGAGGCGTCCGAACCGACCATTACCCAGGGCTCAGCATAGATGCGGCGCAGATTGTCCTCCGACATGCTGCCGAAGAACGCCTCGGTCTGCAGCTTGTCCAAGCGCAGAATCTGCAGCAGCGCCTCGGCCGGCCGGCAGCGCCACTCGCGCGCCACGTCGGCCACGGTCGCCCCGCGGAAACGGAACAGGGCGGGATTCGCCGTGCCGCCGATCCGGGTCTCCTCCCAATTGGCGGCGGGGGTCTGCTCGTCGAGCTCGACGGCCAGGCGGCGGGCGACGACGGGGTCGCCCAAACGGCCGAGGATGGCCTCGTCGCCGCCCCCCTGCGCCCACCCCGGGAGCCGGCTGTCGAGCGAGGTCGCGCTCACGCAGTAGGGATAGCGGTCGGCATGCACGGGCAGCCCCGCCTCCCGGGCCTGCCGAATCGTGTCGAGCACCGTGTCGATCTTGGACCAATTGGCGCGGCCGGCCGTCTTGAGATGCGAGATTTCGGTGCGGATGCCGGTCTCGCGCACCAACCCGAGGACTTCGTCGAGGGCAGCCTCGATCCGGTCGCCCTCCGAGCGCATGTGCGTCGCGTAGCAGGCGTCCTTGGCGGCGGCGGCCCGGGCG
>JAAYZJ010000342.1 GCA_012514915.1 Lentisphaerota bacterium
AGACGCGCAGCTTCCAGTACGTGGACGACCTGATCGCCGCCATCCGCGGCCTGATGCGCCTCGACCGTCCGTCGATCGAGACGTTCTGCCGCTCCCACGACCTGCTGGTGCCCGTCATCAACACGGGCAATCCCGAGGAATACACGATCCGCCAGCTCGCCGAGCAGATCCTCGCCGGACTGCCCGCCAGCGAAAGCCGGCTGATCTACGAACCGCTCCCGCGGGACGATCCGCGCCGGCGCAAACCCGATATCACCCTGGCGCACGACCTGCTCGATTGGTCGCCCCGGGTTCCGCTGCAGCAGGGACTGCGGCGGACCATCGCCTATTTTCAAGCCTTGAATGCCGGGAACGGCGCGGCGCGTCAGGCCGGCTAGGGCGGCGCGCGCCAGGCAGGCGGACCCCCAACGGGAAGCGAATGTGATGAAACAGATTGGCGTCGGATTGCTGGGTTTCGGCACGGTGGGTGCCGGCGTGGCCGAGGGCCTGGGGCGCAACCGCGCCCTGCTGTCGGACCGTCTGGGGGTCGACGTGGTGGTGCGCCGCATCGCCGACCTCGATCTCACGACGGACCGCGGCGTGGCGCTCGAACCCGGCGTGCTCACGAACGACGCCGAGGCGGTCATTGCCGATCCCGCCGTCGATATCGTCGTGGAGCTCATCGGCGGCTGCGGCGCCGCGCGCCGGCTGATGATGGCCGCCCTCGAGGCCGGCAAGTCGGTGGTCACCGCCAACAAGAAGCTGCTGGCCGAGCACGGCGAGGAGATCTTCGCCCTGGCGCAGAAGAAGAATGTCGACATCTACTTCGGCGCCAGCGTCGGCGGCGGCATCCCGATCGTCCGCGTCCTGCGCGAAGGCCTCGTCGGCAACGCCGTCGTCCGCATCCACGGCATTCTGAACGGCACCTGCAACTACATCCTGACCCGCATGGAGACCGAGGGGCTCCCCTTCGGCACCGTGCTGGCCGATGCCCAGCGGCTGGGCTACGCCGAGGCCGACCCGGCGCTCGACATCGATGGGTTCGACACCGCCCACAAAGCCTCCATCCTGGCCCTGTTGTCCTATGGATTCCACGTGCCGATGGACGCCATTTCCGTGGAGGGAATCCGCGGGCTCGACGGGATGGACGTCCAGTTCGCCCGCGAACTCGGCTACCGCATCAAGCTGCTCGCCTGTGTCGCGCGCGCCGACGGCGAGGTTGAAGTCCTCGTCAGCCCGACGCTTGTGCCGCTCGATCACATGCTGGCCTCCGTCTCGGGCGTGTTCAACGCCGTCATGGTCCGCGGCGACATGACCGGCGACACCCTCTACTACGGGCGGGGCGCCGGGCGCGAGCCGACGGCCAGCACCGTCATCGGCGACATCGCCGATATCGCGCGCAATCTCCGCACGCGGCAGGCGCGCCACAGCCGCGCGGTCCAGATCACCCGGTCGCCGCCGCGCCTGCGGCCGGTCGCCGGCATGCGCAACGCCTTCTATCTGCGCCTGATGGTCAAGGACCAGCCCGGCTCGCTGGGCCGCTTCACCAGCATTCTAGGAAACCACGGCGTCAGCATCGCCGCAGTCATGCAGAAGGCCGGCGGCGGCGCCGTGGACGGGTTCGTCCCCGTCGTGGCCCTGACGGACCCGGCCATCGAGGCGAATCTGGAGCAGGCGCTCGACGAGATCGCCGCCGTCGGCGTTGTCAGCGAGCGTCCCGTCCGTCTGCGGCTGCTGCAGGCCTGAGCGAGGTATTCCCATGAACCGCGTAATCGCCATCGATGGCCCATCCGGCGCCGGCAAATCGACGCTTGCCCGCGCGATCGGCCGGCGGCTCCATTTTCTGCATGTCGATTCGGGCGCCTTGTACCGCATCGCCACCTGGCAGGCGCTGCTGCAGGGCGTCGACTGCACCGATGCCGCCGCCGTAGCCCGCTTCGTCGCGACACTCGACGTGGAGCGGCGGGTGGCCGATGGCGCCGTCACCTTCGCGGTCGACGGCGTGGAGCCGGGCGACGCCATCCGGACGGCCGCCATCAACGCCGCCGTCAGCCCCGTCTCGAAGGTGCCCGCGGTGCGCGAACGGGTCACCGCCTGGCTGCGCGGCCTCCGTTCCCTGGGCGACTTGGTGGTCGAGGGACGCGACATCGGTTCCGTCGTCTTTCCCGATTCGCCGGCCCGCTTCTACCTCGATGCCGCACCCGAGGAACGGGCCCGCCGCCGCCACCTGGAGGAGCAGCAGAAGGGCTTGGCCTCGGACCGCGAGACCGTCATGGCCTCACTGCTGAACCGCGACCGCATCGACAGCTCCCGCGCCGTCGCGCCGCTGCGTGTGGCCGACGGCGCCCTGGTGATCGACAGCACGAGCATGCCGATCGACGACGTGCTGGAGATCCTGCTGGCTCACCTCCCGCCGGCGTGGCGCCGGGCGCCATGAAGATCATCCTGCTGCATCAGGCGGTGCCGGCCACGGCGGGCGCCGACGAACGGGATGTGCTCGATCAGGCCGCGGCCGTGCGGCAGGCGCTACTCGCCGAGGGCCACACTGTCGCCGTTCACGCCGTGACGCTCGATCTGGCGGCGCTGAGCCTGGCCTTGCGCGACAATCCCCCCGACTTGGTCTTCAACCTCGTCGAATCGCTGGCCGGCGCCGACCGCCTCCTGCCCGTCGTGCCGATGCTGCTCGAAACGCTTCGCATCCCCTTCACCGGAAACTCCGCCGACGCCCTGCTCGTCACCACGCACAAGCTGCTGGCCAAGCGACGCCTGCGCCAGGCGGGGCTCCCCACCCCCGACTGGATCGAGATGGACGATGTCGACACGGCGTCCGACGCGCACGCGTCTCCTGGCGACTGGATCTGCAAGTCGGTCTGGGACCATGCCTCGGCGGGACTCTCCGCCGACAACCTGCTACCAGGCGTCACACGCGGCGCGGCCGCGCGGCATCTGGCCGACCGGGCGGGCGGCCGGCGCGCCGCCTGGTTCGCCGAGCGCTACGTCGACGGGCGCGAATTCAACGTCTCGATCATCGCCGGGCCGGGGGGGCCCCGCATCCTCCCGCCCGCCGAAATCCGCTTTGTCGATTTCCCGCCCGGCCAGCCCCGCATCCTCGACTATGCCGCCAAATGGGATCCCGCCTCGTTCGCCTACACCCATACCCCACGGACGTTCGACCTGGCACCCGACGACGAGCCCCTGGTCGCGCGCCTGCGCGAACTGGCCGGCGCCTGCTGGCGGACGTTCGGGCTGAGCGGCTACGCCCGCGTCGACTTCCGCGTCGACGCCGCGGGCCGGCCGTGGATTCTCGAGGTCAACGCCAACCCCTGCCTCGCGCCCGACGCCGGCCTGGCGGCCGCGCTGACGCGCGCGGGACTGCCCTTCGAGGAGGCCATCCGCTCCATCGTGGCCGCCGCGGGCGTGACCGGGCCGAGCGCCGGGCGGCGGGCGGCGGCTCCCGCTCCGGCCCCGACGCCCCCCGCCTGCACCTTCCGCGGAACGGTCGAGGCGGCCGACGCGCGCCGCGTGCGCGAACTGGTCGCCGCCACCGGATTCTTCCATGCCGACGAAGTGGCCGTGGCGGAGGAACTCGTGACCGAGCGGCTGCGCCAGGGCGAGGCCTCGGGCTACCTGTTTCTCCTGGCCGACGACGCGGCGGGCAACCTGGCGGGCTATGCCTGCTACGGGCCGACCCCCTGCACGGCCTCGAGCTACGATCTCTACTGGATCGCTGTGGCGCCCGCCCAGCAGAAATGCGGGCTGGGACGCGAACTGGCGCGCCGCGTCGAGGCGGCCATCCATGCCCGCGGCGGCACACGGATCTACGCCGAGACCTCGAGCCGGCCGCAGTACGCCAGCACCCGCGCCTTCTACCTGCGGCTGGGCTACCAACTGGCGAGTCTGCTCGACGATTTCTACGCACCGGGAGACGGCAAGGCAACGTATGTGAAGACGGTCTGAACGCCGAGGACGGACGGTTCGGAGAGCCGTCCCGACCACGGGTTAGACCGGA
>JAAYZJ010000343.1 GCA_012514915.1 Lentisphaerota bacterium
CAGCCCCCCCTTCGCCTCCTCCGCATCGGCCACGCGGAGGTATGAGAAAACCGCCCCAACCCTGACAACCGGATCATTTTTCTTCGTTGCAGCATAGTTCAACAGGAAGTCTTTCACCGGAACCGTCTTGCATTTCGGAAGCCATCCGATGACACCCGCCACCATTTTCCTGTTTTTGTACCACTCTGCTGTCTTCGGTTCGAGCACCGCCATTCTTTCTTCGGCCTCTCTGCTTATCTCCATCAGTGCGCGGTGGAACTGTTCGTCCGTCGCGCCGAGCCGCTCCTTGATGACATCGATCTCATCCCAAGGGATACTTTCGTCAGCATAGAAATAGTGACACAACCGTTCCTTCAAACTCGCGTCGTCTATCTTTCCATAAGCCGGCACCGTTATGACGAAACTCATGGCGGCAAGTAGCAGGAGGTGCATCTTCATGGTCATACCTTCAGTGTCGCGGATCCCGTGTGCTCATCTGGCTCAACCCCACGCTGATTGCGATCCGTTCCGAGCCGATTACCACAGTAAGTCTGTCCAACGGTAGGTCTGCCCGAGGAATGGTAGCGTAGGGCGCGTTCATGATGGCCCGATAAGTCAGGTCGCTGTAGGTGAGCGTCGGAGCGTAATACCCCGTTCCCTCGCCGCCGCTCCAGTTCAGGGGCTGCACCTTGTCTTCCGAGACCAGGCCGTCGCCCGGGGAAAAATCATACAAATCCCCAAGCCCGCAGGCATGACCGAGTTCGTGCGCGAACGTCGTTGGGGGCGCACTGGCACTAACCGCCATGCCCCGCCTTGGATCGTTTGCGAGAAGACGCATGTCGGAATGCTTTCCGTTGGCAAAGCCATTGTCGATACTGTCTACACAGTACAGTTCCAGCCCTCCTGTATTGCCGGCGTACGAACACATTTGGGGAAAATTGGTCGTGACAACGAACCAATCCGGTACCGAAGGGCGGCAGCGAGCGGAACTGGCGGTTGAGTGTGGCGAACAGCGCCCGCCAGCGGGGAGATGTGTAGAACCAGGCCCCGAGACAGAAGAGCGTCGCCGCCGCGCCCAGCAGGCAGGAACCCACGATGAGCCAATATCGTATCGCTTGCAGGGGTTCCATGCCGGGCTACCTCAGAATGATCGTAGCCCCGTCGGGCATGAAGCGGACGCGGACATCCTCCTCCGCGATGGCCGCCCCGCGGACGGTCACCCGTAGAAGATTCCAATTGTCCGGGGCGAGCCAGAGGGCTGCGGGCGGGAGCCCTTCGAACGTGAAGTAGCCTGCATCGTCCATGAACTCAACGGCTGTAGGGGCGCCCTGCGTATTGACCCGGATGGCGGCGCGAAGCGTGCGGCACCGGGGCGTCTGGCCATCGGCGGGGGCGTGGACGAAGCGCTCCTTGAGCCCGGCGGGCCGCAGGAACCACTCGCCGCCGTCCCAGCCGATGATGAAGGCCGTCTCCTCGGCGGCCAGGGCGCTGTCCAGCGGTTCGGCGTCGCGCCCGAAAGCGATCTGCACGTTGTTCGAGGGGGTGGCGTCGAAGGAACGCTCGAGGCGGAAGCGCCGCAGGTTGCCGCGGGCGCCCGCCGGTATGGAGGCATCGCCCGAAACCTCGCGGTCAGCGAAGGCGGGCGACGGCAGGCGCGGCACGTCGAGCGTCAGTGCCGGTGAGGTCGCGGCAAGCGTCGCGGTGAACCAGACGACGGCTCGCGAAGAAGCGGCCCATCTGAATGACCTCCGGCCAAAGGCGACGCAGCCTGCATTCATGATGCGGAAACAGGCGATGACCGCTTCCCTCCTGACGCTCCGTGTGGTACGCTGTCGGCTTCAATCGGGAAAAGGATGCATGAAACTGCTGGTTGCCACACGAAACGCCCATAAGCTGCTGGAAATCCGCGCGATCCTCCATCTGCCGGGCCTCGAACTGCTGGGGATTGACGATTTTGGAGCCCCCCTCCCCGCGGTGGAGGAGGATGCCGCGACCATGATGGGGAATGCCGTCAAGAAGGCCCGCGTGCTCGGCGCGGCGAGCGGGCGCTGGACGCTGGCCGACGACTCGGGGCTGGAGGTCGATGCCCTGGACGGCGCGCCGGGCGTCTATTCGGCGCGCTTTGCCGGCGACGGAGCCGGCGATGCCGCCAACAACCGCCAACTGCTGCAGGCGCTCGCGGGGGCCACCGACCGGCGCGCCCGCTTCCGCTGCGTCCTGGCCCTGGTGGCGCCCGACGGCCGCAGTTGGACGGTCGAGGGGGTCTGCGAGGGGACGATCGCCCGCGCGCCGTCGGGCACGCAGGGGTTCGGCTACGATCCCTTGTTTGTGCCGCAAGGGGCCGCGTGCAGCTTTGCCGAGCTGCCCGCCGCCGAGAAAAACCGGATTTCGCACCGCGCCCGCGCGCTGACTGCGGCCGTGCAGGCCTGGAGCGCGCTGCTGCGGGAGGGCTGAACGATGCTGAACGCGGTCCAATCCCATCTGCAGCGCGTCGCCGCCGCCGCCGTCGACGGTCAGTGGCCCAGCATCGTCGAGGTCGCGACGGGACGGCAACCGCTCGACGACCAGGCGCCGCGGCGGGTCTATCGCCTGATCGGCGCGCCGCGCGGCAGCACGCTCTACTGGGACCAGCCCCTGCTGGTCGCCGCGGCACGCCTGGCCGTGCTGACCGGCCAGGCGGAGTGGCAGGCGCTGGCGGACGACTACATCCGCGCCTTCCTGGAACGCTGCGTGGCCGGCAGCGGGATGTTCCGCTGGGGCAACCACTGCTATTACGGCACGGCGGAACACCGGGTGGTTGAATTCCACGGGGGCGTGCATGAACTGCGGCCCATCACCCCCGCCTGGGACCTCTTCTGGCGCGTGGATCCCGCCCGGACGGCGCGCTACATCCGGGCCATGGGCGAGCGCCATGTCTACGATCCGGCGACGGGGGGCTTCAACCGCCATGACGACGCCAAGCCGGGGCACGCCTTCATCGAGGCGGGCGGCATCCTGTGCGAGTCGCTGGCCTGGCTGGCGGGGAAGACGGGCGATGCGCCGCTCCTGGAACTCGCCCTGCGGGTCGCGCGCTACAGTTTCCGGCACCGCCACCCGGCCACGGGACTGGTGCCGAACGAGCCCGATCACGGCCGCTGGGATTCGCGCGTCTGCACGTCGGAGATCGGCGTCTGGGCGCAGAGCCTGCTGCGGGCAGCCAGCGCGACCGGGAACGACGAGTTCCAGACGATGGCCGCCGAAGCACTACGGGCCTATTTGCGCTACGCCTTCGATCCAGCGACGGGAAGGGCCTGGGGACAGCTCGATCTGGCGACCGGGCAAGCCGTCATCCCCGCGCAGGAGGGCTACTGGCCCGGACGCCATGCCGATCCCTGGAGCACGGCGCAATGGCCGACGCACGACTATCCCATGACCGTGGCGGAAGCGGCGCTGACGCTCTTCCACCAGACCGGCGAGGTCTTCTTTCGCGACGGCGCCGAGCGCCTCGCGCGCCAGGCGGTCGCGTCGGCCCCGGCGCATACGGGTCTTCCCGCCTACGCCGAGAGCGACGGCCGCGTGATCCATCTCCTGGCACGGCTCGGCCGCGAACTCGGCTCGGCCGACGCGCGGGCCGATGCCGCACGCCTCGCCGGCGAGGCCCTTGCCCGCCTCTACCGGAATGGGATGTTCCAGGGAATGGACGGGCTTGGCCGCCACGAGGCCGTCGATGGTTCGGGCTACCTGCAGCTCGCCCTGCTGCTGCTGGAAACGGGCGAGGAGCCATCCCTTCTTGGGTTTGGCTTCTGAACGGAACGAAAAGTCGGAACACGACGACGGGGCACGACCACGGAACACGATTGGCTTCGCTCCCCTCGTCATCCATTGCTAGGTAGACCCGTTCCCTTGCCATCTCACCGTCTTGTACGGCGAGACGAGCGCGTCCGCGGGGCAGTGCAGTTTGCCGTCCTGGACCCAGCCGCAGTCGCGCTGGTCGAGCTCGGCGATTAGATAGCCGCGCCACCGGGCGACTTCCTCGGCCGCGGCCGGGGCGTCGATCAGGTTGCGGCATTCGCCCGGATCGGACTCGAGATCGAAGAACTGCTCGACGCCGATCCGCGGCAACCAGATGAACTTGCGCCGCCCGTCGGTGACAAATTGCATTTCCTGCTCCTCGGAATAGCAGGTGCAGTGCTCGCCATGCACATACTCGCGCCAGGCGTCGTCGGGACGTTCGAGCAGCGGCAGGAGGTTCTCGCCGTCCATCGTCCCCGGGTCGGGCACGCCAGCCACCGCCAGCAGGGTCGGCATCACATCGCGCAGCTCGACGACCTCGTCCACCAGGCCGCGGGCCGGCCGCGCCTGTGTCGGCGGC
>JAAYZJ010000344.1 GCA_012514915.1 Lentisphaerota bacterium
ACGCCGCCATCATTGGCTCCTACGGCTGGGCGACCAAGGTGGTCGAACAGGTCTCGGGCCTGATCCCCCACCTCAAGGTCGAGGTGCTGGGAACGGTGATCTGCAAGGGCCTCCCGCGCCCGGCCGATCTCGCCGCCCTCGACGCCCTGGCCGACACCATCCGCGACCGGCATGCCGCCCTCGGCCTGCTGGCTAAAGCCTAGGATGGCTAGAAGGTACGACAGGCATTCCTGCCTGTCGGGGGATGGATGAAGCGGGTGGAGTAAGTGTACCGTTGAAGCGCGGGATTCGGGTTAGGATTTTCGGAAGCGACTCCTGGGCGCCATCACAAACTCACGCACGCACGCATTCCCAACTCGCTTTTTCGGCAAAGCTCGCGACACCGTTTTGAACGCGCCACCCCCACCCCCCCACACTCCCACACGCGCAGTCATGCCCGCCCAACGACTACTTCTACGCACACTGCCGTTCCTTCTCCTGCTGCTGGCGGGCGGCTGCCTCCTGCCGCCGCGCGCCCCGCTCGAGGTCAGCGACTCGCAGTTGAACTGGCTGAGCATCCGCCACCGCCCGGCGCCCGCCGACGCCCCCCCCAGTCGCATCGAGATCATCGGCGCCGGCTACATCGACTTCATGCAGGGGGCCAGCCCCCGCGTGGCCGATTCGTTCGCCACCGACACCGACCATGCCGACTGGGGCCGCATGACGCAGGAGAAGATCGGGCTCTCCCCCGCCGAAGCGCGCCGGCTGCTGCAGCGCTTCGTCGATGCCGGCCTCCTGGCCGAGCCGCCGCGGCCGCGCGGCGGCAGCCCCGAGGGCGCCGCCGTCGCCACCTTCCGCTGGCGCATCAACAACCAGGCCGGCGCCTGCCTGACGTCCAATCCCGCCATCCTGGCCATCATCGACGACCTGACGGCGCGCCTGACGCGGCGGGGCCCCTGAGATGCGGCCCGCGCCTTTCATCCTCCGCCTCGTCGGCGCCGCGCTGCTGGCCGCGGCCGCCGGCGCCGCCCGCGGCGCCGCCTACACGGCCCTCAAGCCGATGGTCATCGTTTCCTTCGCCAGCCACGACCGCGTCATGCAGCGCGCCGGCCTCGGCTGCCAGGGGATCGGCATGCCCGCGGGCGCCGAGGCCTTCCAGCGCCAGTTCGAGGCCCTGCTGCTCGTCCCCGGCACCGACGGCATCGACCGCTTCAAACCGGGACACATCTTCCTCCTCTCCCCCGACCCGCCCGACGCCCTCCCCTTCCTGGCGGCCCTGCTCCCCGTGGCCGACGGCCACGGCGCGACGCTCCTCGCAAGCCTCCGCCGAGCCTACGGTGCCGTCGAGCGGCACAGCGGCGTCACGACCTGCGCCGCGCCCGTCGATCCCGCCGCCCCCCCCCGCCTCGCCGTCGCCATCGCCGAGCGGCACGCGCTGGTCGCCAGCCGCGTCGACGGCGTCCGCTGGCTGGCGCGGCACCGGCGCGACCGCACCCTGCCGCAGGCCGGGCTGCCGCGCGAACCCCTGCGCCTGACAGCCGACGGCCCCCTGCTGGGGCTGTTCCTCCAGTTGTTCGCCTCGCTGAACCCCGCCGCGCCGCCTCCCGCCGGCGCCGCCCGCCTGTTCGACCTCAACCACCACCTCAACGCCCTCGGCGACCTGCTGTCGGCCTTCGAGACCCTCGATCTCGGCCTGGACGGCGGCATCCGCGCCTTTTCCGCCACGCTGCAGCTCAACGCCCCGACCAACGCCCCGCTCGCCGCCCGCATCCGCGCGCTCGAGCCCCCCGCCCCGGCGTTCGACCGGCAGCTTGGCGACGACCCGCTCAACGCCTCCGTCGGCAGCCTCCCCGCCCTCCTCGCCGACCTGCCCGCCGCGGCCATCACCTGGTTCGAGGAGCTGGCCGAGGCCACGCAGCTCGTCGGCCTCCGCATCGCCCCGCGCATGCCCGGCTGGCTCACGCTGCTGCAGCCGATCGGCAGCGGCCAGGTCGCCCACGCCCTGCACCGCGCGCCGCGCGGCGTCGGGCTGTTCAGCGTGCAGCGCTTCGCCTTCGCCGACGCCCGCCGCGCCGAGGCGGCCCTCGGGCTCCTCGAGCCGCTCCTCCCCGCCCCCGGCGCCGGCGGCGGCCTGCAGCCCCTCGTCCCCCGCCGGGCCGGCACCCACCGGATCATCGGCTACCGGATCGACGACGCCCCCGCGACCAACCGCACCTCCATCGGCACCTTCGGCGATGTCGCGACCCGTCTGCTGCGCCTGAACACCGTCGAAATCACCTCCCTCAGCAACGAACTGATCGTCGTCCGCGGGCCGTCGGGAACCCTCGACGAGTGGCTCGCCCAGCCGCCCGGACCGCGCGATGCCCCGTCGCTCCTCGACCAGGCCCGCCGCGAATTCGACGACCTCCTCCCCGGCGAGACCCTGGTGGGCGCCGGCCAGGCAGCCCCCACCGAGACCCTGCGCGCCGCGATGGCCGCGATCCCGGGCCTCGCGGCACACCTCTCCGCGCTCCCCATCCCCGGCGACGCCTTCCGCTGGCGCGTAATCCGCCGCGACGCCTCGCTCGCCTGGAGCTTCCAGTTCCCCGCCAACGAGCTGATGGCCTGCCGCCAACTCCGCGAGCTCGACACCGCCGTCCTGCAGGAGATGCTCTCGAACTACGTCCTCGACCAGTTCGGCCGCGCGGCGACCGAACGGAGCGAGAAGGAGATGCTCAAGGAGCGGCTGCGCCGACTGGGCAAGCCGCGGGATGACGGATAAGGTACGACAGGCATTCCTGCCTGTCGCGGACACCTCGGAGAGGCGTCCTGACCGGGCGTGCGCCACAGCGACTATCGATTAAGCGGGTCGAGTCAGTGAATCCAGTAGAACAGGAAGCCTGTCTGCCGTGACGCTCGCGGCGCAGGCAGGTATCGGACCGTGCCGCGTGGGGAACAGCCCTCTCTCCGCCGCCCCCACACCCCCACATGGTGGACAGGCAGGAATGCCTGTCCTACCTTGCCCACCTTGGCGTCCCTGGCGTCTTGGCGGTTCATTCTTTTCGACCAAGCGACAACGTTTTCGCACAAAAAAGGGCCCGGATGCTTGCGCATCCGGGCCCGCGTCCCAAGCCAGCCGGCCGCCTCAGGCGACCGAGACGGCGATCTTCCGCGGCTTGGCCGCCTCGCGCTTCTTCAGCGAGACGGTCAGCACGCCGTTGGCCAGCTTGGCGCCGATCGCGGCGGGATCGACATCCTCCGGCAGCTCGTAGGCCGCCTGGTAGTCGACGACGGGGAACTCCTGCCGCACGCACTTCAGGTCGGCATGCGGCGAGTCCTCGCGCTGCGCCTCGATCGTCAGCGTGCGGTTGTCCACCTGCACGCTCAGCCCCTTCTGCTCGACGCCGGGGAGACTCAGCCGCATCTCGAAGGCGTCCTCCGTCTCGGTGAACCGCATCAGCGGGGCCACCTTGGCGTGCTCGGCACGGCCGCGGCGGACGGCCACTTCATCCTTGGCCTTCTCTAGGTTCGCTTTCATGTTCGATGCTCCTTTCTCGGGGTTCAGAAGTTGTCGCCGGTCAGGCCGCGTGGACCGCGATCAGCCGGCGCTGGGCGGCGGCGGCCTTCGGCAGAGTCAGGGTGAGGATCCCGTTGGCATAGGCCGCCTTGACGGCATCGACATCCACCGCGAAGGGCAGCTTGAGCTGCCGGCCGAAACGCGGACGCTTCTCCGCCTCGTCGGCCTTGCCCTGCAGGGTCAGCAGCTCGCCCTCGATGCTCACCTCGACCTGGCCGGGCTCGATTCC
>JAAYZJ010000030.1 GCA_012514915.1 Lentisphaerota bacterium
GCTGCGTCTTCTCCTTGGCCGTATGCGAGAACAGGTACTTGCCGAGGATCGGAATGTCGCCCAGCAACGGGATCTTCTTGACGACATCGCCATCCGAGGTGGTCGTCAGACCGCCGATCACCGCCGTCTGGCCATCGCCCAGCGAAAAGACTGTTCTCACGTGCTTCGACTCGATCCGGGGAAAGCGGGTTGAGCCTTCTCCGCCTGGCGTATAGTAGCCTTGCAGAGCACTAAGCGTCGGCGACACCGTCACGGTGATGTTGCTCGGGTTGTTGACGCGTGGCGTGACCTCCAGCTTGATGCCGTAGGTGAAGAAGGCCTGCTCTATGTAGGGCAGCAGCTTGTTTTCCTCGGCATCGCCGGGGATGACATCCATCTTCGTGCTGTAGGTGTAAGTGGTGTTATCGCCCGTGCCATCGATCTTCCGCTCCACCGTGACATAGGGCTCCTTGGTGGCCATGTCGATGACCGCCCGCTCCTCGTTGGCCACGATGACCTTCGGATTGGAGACGAACGTGGCGTCTTCGCTGGTCTGTAACGCGCTGATGACCAACGACAGGGCATCGGCGCCGAAGATCGCCGTGTGGACATCGAGCACCGACGTAAACCGTGCGGCCACATCGTTTTGCCCCGCGACGGCCACCAGGCCGGGCGTCGCCGACGCCACCCCCGCGTAGACATCTTCGCGATTCGCGATCGCAACGGGAGTTAGCGCGGCCACCGTGCCACGGTCGGAGCCGCCGGCGCTCTCCGTGCTCAGGCGTTTCCCCGTTTGATCATAGGCCGCCCCGGCCTCCATCGCCCGGTAGTCGGAGTCGCCGCTTTCACGGGTCCGTGTCTTCGTATAGTCCCGCGACAGATTGCCAACACCCACTTCGTAGCCGTCCAGCATCGACCAGTCGATCCCGACCTTCTTGCCGGCGTCGCCGCGCAGCTCCACGATCTTGGCCTCGATGTAGACCTGCTGCCGCGGCAGGTCGACCGACTGCAGCACCTGCCGCACCTCCTCCATCTTCTTCTCGGTCGTGCTGACGACCACCATGTTGCCCGAGGGGTAGGAGACGACACGTCCTTCTTTACGGAAGACGACGGCGACATCCTCCTTGACCGGCTCGCCATCGTCGCGCTTGGCCTGGGGCGCAGGCCGGGCAACGGGCTTCGATTTCTCGGTAGGATCGTCGATCCCCAGCATGCTCTTGAGCATCTCGGCCGCCTCGCCCGACTTGAGGTAGCTCAGCTTGAACGTCTCGGTGACCCACGGTTCGGGTGCGTCGGGACTGCGCGGCTCGACGATGTAGATCCCCTTGTTCTTCGGGTCTTCCTGCAGCATCAGCCCCTGCCGCTCGAGGATCGCCTTGAAGGCTGGCTGCCACTCGACGTCCTGCAGGTTGGCCGTGACGGAGCCCTTGAGGTTCGTCGTCGCGCAGATGATGTTGGCGCCCGAGAGGCGCGTGAAGAGCCGCACGACATCGGCCAGATCGACGTCGTCGAGCGAGACGGTGATCAGCCCCTGGTCATCGGTCGTCGCGGCGGGAAGAGCCGCTCCGGCGTCGTCCGCCATCGCGGCGGGCTCCCCCGCTTCCACGGCGGGCGCCGCTTCCACGACAGGCGCTGCTTCCACGACAGGCGCTGCTTCGACGACAGGCGCCGCTTCGACGACGGGCGCCGCTTCGACGGCGACCGCGGCGGGTGGCGCGGCCTCGGCGGCGGCGTTGACCGCCTCCGGCGGCGCCTGTAGATCCTGGGCACGGAGCACGGAGCCCGCGAACCCCAGGAGCAACGCCCCCATGACCGACATGTTCACACGCTTCCTGCTCTTCACAATCTTCATGTTCCTCTCCCGCTTGCTGACGACATTCATGATCCCAGCCTTCATTACCGCTCCGGCCTGGCCGGCGGCACCGGCTGAGCCGACACTTCCTCGAACTCGTTTCGCGCCGGCTCCCTGTCGATCTTGACCAGGCGCCAAGTGTAGCGAAAACCGTCCTGGTCCAAAACAACTGATTCACCCTCGCTGTAGAGCTTGCCGTTGATGAAGCAACTACGGATTCCATTACCCTCAGCATAGCCCGAGATCCGGAGATGGCGCCGGGCTTTGCCCCAGTCGATAACTGGCTTGGGGGGCTCGGCAACCCGGCGCGGCGCGATCATGGGTTGTACCTTGACCGGCGCCTGAGAGGGCTTGTCGCGCTGGGCCTCCGGAACATAGCCCACCGGCCAGAAGGGATCGCGCCAGACAGCCGCGTTCTTTTCCTGTCCCTGTGCGGCTGCGGGTAGCAGACCGACCAGGAGACACGGTATGAAGAGAAGGCCTTTCATAATAGAGGAATAAACTAGCTAATATCGTTCCATTCGCTTCACAAAAGCCTACTCGCAGGAAAACAGAGTAAAATTACGCCAAAATGTCGTTCGGAACAAGCCCGAAAATCGAAGAGCATCGCAAAAATGAGAATCGCGTCGTTCTCGTCCTCGTTATCGTCCTCGATTCTCCGTCATGGCCAGTCGAGCACGAGGAAGAGGACCGTCCAGCGTTAAGAGTTCAACGTTCTTTCGCGCGAAGGCGGCGAGGAGAACGCTCAACGCTGAACGTTTATCGCCGAACGCTGAAGTCTCATGCGCGCGGATGGGTGCCGCGGTAGATGTCCTTCAGCCGCTCGACCGTCACATGCGTGTAGATCTGCGTGGTGGAGAGGCTGGCGTGGCCGAGCAGTTCCTGCACGCTGCGGAGATCGGCGCCCGCTTCGAGCAAATGGGTCGCGAACGAATGCCGCAGCTTGTGGGGCGACAGGCGGGGCGGCAGGCCGGCGGCGGCCAGCCAGCGCTTCATCTGGCGCTCGATCGACCGCGGGGTGAGCGGACCTCCCTTGAGGTTCAGAAACAGGGGCGCATCCGGACGCGCCGATTCCGGCCAGATGAACACCGAGAAGTCCAGGGCCTGCCGCAGGGTCTCGCGCGCCGGCCGGCCGAGCGCGCCCAGCCGCTCCTTGCGCCCCTTGCCGCGGAGCCGGACGATGCCGCTGTCCAGGTCGGCGGCCGCACGCGTGAGCCCGGCAGCCTCAGCAACGCGCGCGCCGGTGCTGTAAAGCACCTCGAAGATGGCCGCATCGCGCCAGGCGGCATAGGCATCGAGCGGCGGGGGCGGCACGCCGCTCCGGTCCCGGCGCGCCTGGAGCGCGTCGAGCGGCGCCGCCAGCAGGGCGGCGACCTGCCGCAGCGTCAGCACGTCGGGCAGGCGTCGTTCCTGGCGCGGACCCCGCAGCCCGGCGCAGGGGTTGCGCTCGACCGCCCGCTCGCGGATCAGGAACGTGTAGAACGCCCGCACCGCCGCGAGCTTGCGGCGGGTCGTCGACGCGGCCGCACCCCCTTTCTGGCAATCGACGAGAAAACCACGGACGGTGAAACGGTCGGGCTGCAGCCAGTCGAAGGGGGGCTCGGCCGATTCGCCGAAGGCCCGCGCCGCGAACTGGGCCAAGTCCTGCAGATAGGCGGCGCAGGTATGTTCCGAGGCCTGGCGCTCGACACGCAAATGGCGGGCAAAACGCTCCGCCAGGGGATCCCGCGGCAAGCCGGGATGCAGCGGCAGCGGTTCGGCCTCGCGGTGCCCGGGCAGGGCGCAGGCCAGCTCGCACGCGCCATCGGCCACTTCGGCCGCGGCCGGGTCCGCCTCCGGCGCCTCCGGCAGCCTGTCGTATTCCGTCTGCACGACCGCGGGCCGCTTACGTCTCGTCCGAGGCGGCCGGTTCCCCCTCCCCCGCCCCCTTCATCCCCAGCGCGGCCAGCCGCTGCTCGACGTTCGAGATCTGTGCCCGGTAGCGCAGCACCAGTTTCTTCATGGCCGCCCGCTGCCGTTCCGACAGCGCGCCCTTGCGGCCATACTGCTCCGCCACGCTGTTGACGAAGGCCTGGTCGTCGAAGATGCGCTTGCCGCGCTTGGTGGGCTCGCGCCATTCGGTGATCTCGCCCAGCGCGGCCAGCAGGAGCGGGCTCTCATGATCGGGGGCCAGGGCGTCGGCCGTGACGGAGATCCCGAGCCGCTGGCTGACCGCCTCGAAATCGGGGATGCGCCGGGCGTTGGCGATCAGCACGCGGTTGAGCGCATTGAGCTGGGCCTCGCTGAGGCGCCGGCCGGTGTTGACCTGCTGCTCGAGCGACGAAACGAACCGCCGCTGCTCGTCGGAAAGATCGAGCGACCGCAGCACATCGAACTTGGCGGACGTCTCGGGGCGCGGCGGCAGCGTCTCGGCCGCCGTCGCGAGCTCCTTGAACCCCAACTGCATCATCCGTTCGCGCACGCCGGGAATCTGCTCATGGTAGCGCAGGGCCATTTTGACGATGGTGTCGAGCTGCCGCTCGGTGACGGGGCGCCCGCCGCCGTTCAACTGCTCCGTGATCGACTCGATGAACCGGGCGTCGTCGTAGATGCGGCGCCCGCGCTTCAAGGACGGCGCCCACTCCTTGACCTGGGTGAACTCCTGCAGCACCGCCGCCACCTTGGCGCGGTCGGCGGCCGGCTCGCGGGCGTTCTCCATCCAGGCCGAGAACTTCTCGTGGAAGTCGGCCATCAACCGGCGCCAGTCCACCGCGCCCGTCTCGACCTCGTCGAGCTGCTGCTCCATGCCGGCGGTGAAGCCGAC
>JAAYZJ010000031.1 GCA_012514915.1 Lentisphaerota bacterium
CGAGGCTTTTGCGGAGAGTCGCGAGGCGGTGAGAAGCGTCGAGGCCTGGATGTTGGAGAACGGCAACGCGGCGCACACGGCGAAGGTCGAGATTGTGCGGCGGCTGTTGGAGACAGGCAAAGCGCATGCATCCAAGCTGATGGGCTTGAGCCAGCGGGCGGGGCTACCGCAACTCGCGGAGGCACGGGCAAAGCTGACGGTGTTCCTCGACGATCTCAAGAAGGGTGAGGCGAAGCAGATGCGACGTGCCCGGGCGCTGTGGCAGGCAAGCCTGTCGTCCGACGAGGATGCGGAAAGACTGCTGCAGGAAACCGACGAGCTGATCGCGGTTTTCGAAGACCTCCCAAGCGACCAGGAAGACCTCATCCACATGCGACTGGCTCTGCGTTCGTACCGGACTGCCTACCAGCAATTGGTAGATACGCAACTCACGTGGCCAGAGTTCGAGCGACTTGGAACCCAGCTCCTTGCGGAGGCTAACGAGAAGTTTGCGGACGATGAGTTGCCGTGGACGCCGGACGATGTCATTGGTGGGTTCGTCAAGGATATAGGCAAACAGCGCCTTGCATCCAGTCTCGCATGGATCGAGGGGTTGGAAGCCGACAGCGCCGATGTCGCTTCGCTCTCCGTGGCGGATGCCAATCGGCTCCGGGACCGGGCGCTCAATCCGCCTGCGGTTTTTGCGGAAAAACACCAGAAGCGCCTCGACGCCGTGTGTTTGGCCGTCGAGAAGCGACTCAACGAACTGGCGGTGGACTGGCTCGTGGATAAGTTCCATGAGCTGGCCCCCGCGCTCCGCAAAGCGTTCCTGAAGCGGATTGCAGAGAAGACTTAAGGCTGTGAAGCGGAATGCAGGCATAATGAAAACCTGGGAGTGCAGCGGGTAGAATCTCACCACGAAGGTCGCGAAGAGCACGAAGTGGGTATCAGGGTTTTTTTACCCGCGAATTTTCGCGAATGGGAGCGGCGACCCTCTTTTCCCCTGCTTCGCAGGGTCGCTAATCGCTAAAAGATGGTGGCCGCCAATTTTCGTGATTCGGTGCGTGAGTGTGGCGGGAAGGGCTCGGGGGGAGACGAAAGCGGCGGCGACGGCGCGCCGCCCTCCATTGTGAAAATCGCCCATTTTGGGCGTATGATCGCGCGAAGTATGCCCTGGTCGAGTCAGTAAACTGCGTCGGAGACCTGTTCCTCGGAAAGCGTATTGCCCTCGATGGCGAGGGAGGAGCGGATGGATTTGATCAACCTTCCTTGTCCGACCGTTCGAGGGCATCGACCAGTCGGGTCAATACAAGCTCATGCGCGGCAGAGATGTCGAAAACCTGCCCGGGCCTCAACAACTGTGCCATATCCGCGAGAAACACGGGATCAGACAACTTGGCGGCGAGGTTCTGGCGAAACTCGGCGGCGGAGATGCGTACGCCCTGCGCCTCCAGGAAGCGCCGGAAGCAGCGCACAACAAGAACGGGATCAGCTTCGCCCACGGTCAGCCCCAGCCAGAGATCAAACAGATCCCGGCCTTTGCGGCGCTGGTACAGCGCGCGCAGCTTGCTTCCCAGCAGTTCTTCCATGCGGAATGTCGGAATCTCGCACGCCCCGCGGAACCAGCTCGACTCCACGGCAAAAGGCTTCCGCATGATCCCAAGCAGCGCGAAATGCTCCCGCGAGTTGATCTCGATCTTCAGTCTCATCGGCACCGCCGGGGCCCCTTCGGACTCCATCCGGTACATGATGGTGACCAACCCGCGCCCGAATTTCCGCTGTGGTGTTCCGAGCAAGGGGTCCAGCACGACGCGAATGGCATCGATAATGGGGCCGATCGGCTCTGGCGCGCCTTGCACCAGGTCAATATCCTCCGAGTAGCGCGCCGCGCTCGCCAGATGCAGCTTGTGAATTGCCGTGCCGCCGCGGAACACCAGGCCCCGGGCGATGGTCTCCTCCGAGAAGACGGCCACCAGCGCCCGCGAGATGATCAGGTCCTGTTCCACCATCACGGGCAACGGCCAGGGCGCTTGCCGGAACCCCTCCTCGATATAGGCTTGGGGAATCATGCGTCGTGCTCCACCGGTTCTATGTCTGGCTCCACGCTGCAATTAACCAGGATCTTCCACCGTTCGTCACGCGGCACACCGACCGCGGCGCCGGACCGCAACCGTTGCCAGGAGAGCGGTTTTTGACGAAGGGCCCCGTTGAGCGCCTGCGTCTTGTTCTTCCAGCCGGTAAAGTCCAGCAGCCAGCCCACGCGCTGCATCACCGGAAGTTCATAGATCGGCACCAGCGCCGCCAGACGATCGGGGCGAAGCGCATCACCCAGTTCGACAAAGACCGTGGCGATGAAATCCGGCGATCCGCACATCCGGCGATAGGCGACGAGATCGCACGCCGTCACCTCCGGACTGCTCAACCGGAAATACCCCGTGATCGTCTTCTTTCGCTCCCAGTACTCGGGCGGCAGCGGCTTGCGGAAGAAGAAGTCGAGCGCCATGTTCATCTGGCGGATGCCGCGCAACTGGCGGTCGGCCACAATCTGGAAGACCTGCGGTTTCTGGTGGGAAGCGCCATGAAAGAGGGCTGCCGTCAGGCCGCCGACGTAGTATTCGACGCCCAGGTAACGTGCCAATTCATCCACGAACCATTCGGGAGGGATGGTGCCGGCATTCTTCTGTTGCGGGGGAACGACACAATAGAAGCCCCGGACGATCTGGTTGGCCCATCCGGCCTTCTCCAGCCGCCTCAGAATCGTCCACAGCGCATCCCCGTCACGCTGGAGTTCCCGCTCAGCCTCCTCGCGTGAGAAGACATAGCGCCCCCGGCTCAAGAGATCGCGGACAAACATCTCTCCATTGTGCTTTTTCATATGCCGAGACAGACGTTAAACGTTGGTTAGCGCATATGAAACACTAACATTGTGAAATTGTCAATAGTGATTTGAGTTGCGAACGGGATATTATCATCCGACTTCCTCCCAAGTTTTTCCCGTCAGGGACGCGGGAACGATGAGGTTCCAGTCGCCCACCAGCTTGCCGCGCTTGCCGCGTTCGAGGTAGTGGGGCTGTGCGGGGCGCATCTGGCGCAACAAATCGAGATATCGATCATATATGGTAGGCCAGCACGGCATCGTCAGCAGACTTGGATGCAATGAGGTACGGATCGACCGGGCAAGTTGCCGGTGTGCTTCCAGGTGGGACGACGGCGTAGAGTCCACGACGGATTCTGGCCAGATTCCCCGCTCGCAGGTGATAGGCCAGCAACGCTTCGCGGGCTCGCAAATTTCGGGAGTGGCACTGATCCAGCAATGAGCGAATCTCGCCAGTCGTGAGTACAGACCGTCTGGATAACAACGATTCCCGGAAGCGCCCCCCGCTCAGCGGAAGACTGTTCCCTCGAAAACCTGGCTCGGGAGGCCGTGCTCGCCCAGCGCCGCCAGGAAGGGGTCGGGATCGAACTGCTCCATGTTGAAGACGCCCGTCCCGCGCCACTTGCCCGTGAGCATCAGCTTGGCGCCGACCATCGCCGGCACGCCGGTGGTGTAGGAGATGGCCTGCGACTTGACTTCGCGGTAGCAGGCTTCGTGGTCGCAGATGTTGTAGATGTAGATCGTGCGCGGCCGGCCGTCCTTGCGGCCGCGGATCTGGCAGCCGATGCACGTCTTCCCCTTGGTCAGCGGTCCCAGCGACGCCGGGTCGGGCAGCAGGGCCTTGAGGAACTGCAGCGGCACGATCTCCCGTCCCTGGAAGGCAACCGGGTCGATGCGGGTCATCCCGACGTTCCGCAGCACCTCCAGATGCTTGAGGTAGTTGTCGGAAAAGCTCATCCAGAAGCGGGCGCGCTTCAGGCCGGGAATGTGCCGCACGAGGGACTCGAGCTCCTCGTGGTACATGAGGTAGACGTTCAGGCTGCCCAGCCCCTCGGGCATGTTGAAGCGGCGGCGGACGGAGAGCGGATCGGTCTCGACCCAGTCGCCGTCCTCGAAGTACCGGCCGCGGGCGCTGACTTCGCGGATGTTGATCTCGGGGTTGAAGTTCGTGGCGAAGGGGAGGCCGTGGCTGCCGGCGTTGCAGTCGATGATGTCGATCGTCTCGATCCGGTCGAGATAATGCTTGAGCACGTAGGTGCAATAGACGCTCGTCACCCCGGGATCGAATCCGCTGCCGAGCAGCGCCATCAGGCCGGCCTGCTTGAAGCGCTCCTGATAGGCCCACTGCCAGTGGTACTCGAACTTGGCGCTGTCGACGGGCTCGTAGTTGGCGGTATCGAGGTAGTCGACGCCGGTCGCCAGACAGGCCTCCATCAGGTTCAAGTCCTGGTAGGGGAGCGCGACGTTGATCAGCAATTGGGGTTTGACGTCGCGGATCAGGGCGCTCGTCTCGGCCACGTTGTCGGCGTCGACCTGCGCGGTGCGGATCGGCCGCGGGAGCTGCCGGGCGATCGCGTCGCAGCGCGCCCGCGTCCGGCTGGCCAGGCAGATGTCGGTAAACACCTCGGGCACCTGGGCGCACTTGTGCGCGACGACGCTGCCCACGCCGCCGGCGCCGATAATCAGAACACTTGCCATAAAAGGAACCTCGGTTTGCGGTATTGAAACAATCCTTAGTTAAACGGATTCATCGGCAAAAGTCAAACGAGCCGGGCTGGGTAATCGGTTGGCGACCGGGGGTGCGCTGAGCGCGCATCGGGAGGTGGGCAAAGCGCGAACGGCTCGCCTTCGGGCGCATCGTCTGTCGCAGGCCGGTAGAACGGGACGCCTGTCTGCCGCGACGCTCGCGGCGCAGGCAGGTACCGGACCGTTCAGCGTGGGGTGCCCTTGCGCGGTCCCTCAGCGTGGCCGCACCCAGATGGGACTCGCTCCTGCGCCGCGTCGCGTCCCCAAAACACGCGTGACCGCGCCGACAGGTCGGTGATGGTTGAATAAGCCCGCGCTTCCGGGCGTCTACTCTATGAATTGATCGCGTGGACGACGGCGACGATTTGCCAGAGACCGCCGCGATCGGTTATAATCACACGCAAGCTGCGCTGCTCGCCCGATGGGAGCGGCCTACGAAAGGAAGGCAGACCATGAAGCAGACCATGTCGATATTGACCGCCGCGATGGCGGCCGCGGGCCTGATGCTCGGCGGTTGCGCCTCGCCGCAGTCGGGCACCAATTTCTCGCGCGCCGAGGCCCAGCGCGCCCAGCAGACCTATTCGGGGATCATCACGTCGGTGACCGAGGGGAAGATCGACGGCACCAAGACCGGCATCGGCACGGTGGCGGGCGGCGTGCTGGGCGGGGTGGCCGGGCATAGCGTCGGCGGCGGGAGCGGCAAGGACATCGCCACCGTCGGCGGCGCGATCGTCGGGGCCATCGCCGGTTCGATCGCCGAGGAGGCGACGACACGGCAGAAGGCCTATTCGCTGACGGTCAAGCTGGACGATGGCCGGGTGTTCACCATCGTGCAGAACGCCTCGACGCCGTTCACCGTCGGCCAGCGCGTCAAAGTCCTCGAGACCGACGCGAACCGCATGCGCGTCCAGACGGAGTAGCGGCGCCGGCGCCACCGAGGGGGCATGATGGTTGGTTACGGGAATATGTGGCGTCTCGCGGGAAGCTGGCGCCGCGGGTTGGCCGTCGCGGTCGCCGGGCTGGGCCTTGCGGCCCGGGCCGCTTCGCCGTTCTCGGTGTCGGCCGACTTGACGGCGGGTGTTTCCCCTCCCGAACTGCGTCTCACGCTGGAGATCCCCGCCGGACACTACGTCTACGGCGAATCGTGGTCGGTCCTGCTGGATGGCCAACCGCTGCAACCCCTCGAACCCTTGCCGCTCAAGCGCATCTTCGACCCGCTCATCGATGGGGAACGGGATGTGCTCGACCGGACGGTGACCGTGCGCTATCCCGCGCCGCCAACCGACGGCAGCACCGTGGCGGTCGGATTCCAGGGCTGTTCCGAAACCATCTGCTTCAATCCCGAGACCCACCGGTTCCGCCTGGTGAATGGGGCGATGCTGGCCGTTCAGCCCGAAGCGGATGCGGGCGCGGCCGACGCCTCCTGGCTGGCGGGGATGCGGATCACGGCCACGGCGGCCGGGTATCTGAAGCCGGAACCGTTTCTGGCCTTCCTCAGGGGGCAGGATGTCGCCGCCGGTGAAGGGAGCGGGGAAGGGGGCGGGTTCACGTCCTTCGCGCGCGATCCCTCCCGCTTCCTGTCCGAACGGGGATGGTGGATCACCGTGCTGCTGATCCTGGCGGGCGGGCTGCTGCTCAATCTGACCCCGTGCGTGCTGCCGATGATCCCGATCAACCTGGCGATCATCGGGGCCGGCGCGCGGAACGGCTCGCGCGGACGGGGTTTTCTGCTGGGCGGAATCTACGGGCTCGGCATGGCCCTGGCC
>JAAYZJ010000345.1 GCA_012514915.1 Lentisphaerota bacterium
CCTGCTTGGTACACCACCAGTACTCCTCCAGGGTCTCGCCCTTCCAGGCGAAGACGGGGATGCCCCGCGCCGCCATGGCGGCGGCGGCATGATCCTGCGTCGAGAAGATGTTGCAGCTCGCCCAGCGGACATCGGCGCCGAGCGCCACCAGGGTTTCGATCAGCACCGCCGTCTCGACCGTCATGTGGAGGCTGCCCATGATGCGCGCCCCCTGCAGCGGCTTGGAGGGGCCGTATTTGGCCCGCGTGGCCATCAGGCCCGGCATCTCCTTCTCGGCGATCTCAATGGCCCGCCGGCCCCATTCGGCCAACTCAATATCCTTGATCCGGTAATCGGTCATGTTGCTTTCCTATCCCTCGCGTGGCGGAACGCCGGCTACTTGAGCCCCGCCTCGGCGCGCAACGCCTTGGCGCAATCGGTTTTCTCCCACGGGAAGCGCGCACGGCCGAAATGCCCATAGGTCGCCGTGTCGCGGTAGCGCCATCCCCTGGGCTGCTTCAGGCCGAGCTGGCGGACGATGCTGGCCGGGGTGAAGTCGAAAATGCCGCTGTGCTCGACGATCCGGGCAATCCGGGCTTCGTCGATCTGCGCGGTGCCGTAGGTCGAGACGTTGATGCTCAGCGGCCGGGCCACGCCGATCGCGTAGGCCACCTGGATCTCGCACTTGGTGGCCAAGCCGGCCGCCACGATGTTCTTGGCGGCATAGCGGGCGTAGTAGGCGGCCGACCGATCGACCTTCGACGGGTCCTTGCCCGAAAACGCGCCACCGCCATGCGAGCCGACACCGCCGTAGGTGTCGACGATGATCTTGCGGCCCGTCACGCCCGAATCGCCCTGCGGACCGCCAATGACAAACCGTCCCGTGGGATTGATGAACCATTTCGTCTGGTTGGTGAGCAAGCCGCACGGTTTCAGAACGTCGATGGCGAACGCCTTCAAATCCTTGCGGATGCGCGCCAACGGAACCTCCGCGGTCTGGTGTGAAATTACGACCGAGGTGATGGCCTTCGGCCGGCCTTCCTCGTGCAGGATCGACACCTGCGCCTTGGAGTCGGGCTCCAGGTAGCCGATCGTCCCCTCCCGGCGCGCCTGGGCGAGCCGCGCCAGCAGTTCATGGGAGAGCATGATCGGAGCGGGCATCAGCGCGGGCGTCGCGTCGCTGGCGTAGCCGAACATCATCCCCTGGTCGCCGGCCCCCTGGTTCTCCGGCTTGTCGCGCGAGACGCCGCGGTCGATATCGTTCGATTGGGCATGCAGGCCGCACAGGTAGTTGAAGGTGTCGTACGAGAAGCCCAGGTTCGGCTTGACGTAGCCGATGTCCTTGACCACGCCGCGGGCGATCTGCTCGAAGGGAATTTTCGCGGCGCCGTCGTTTTTCAGTTTGAGCTCGCCGGCATTGACCGCCAGGTTGGAGGTGACCAGCGTTTCGCAGGCGACGTGAGCGTCGGCGTCCACCGCCAGGCAGGCATCGAGAATGGCATCGGAAATCTGATCGCAGACCTTGTCGGGGTGCCCCTCGGAGACCGATTCCGAGGTGTAGACATGACGTGTGTCGAGTTTGCTCATGTTGAATCCTTTGAAAGTGGCTGGATAATACACCATAATGGCGGGATGTGGCCACTTGAAAAAGCGGAGGGGGTGGCGATTTTACCCTGTCGATTTTACCCTTGATCCCCACAGGTCATATCCTGTAAAGTGTCCGTCCTTGTCCGTGTGGTCGGTTGCGACGACGCGGGCTGAAGCGAGGCGCGCGGCTGACCCCGGCGCCGAGCGGATTAACCCCAACCGGGTTGAGCAAGCAGCACGCGACGGCGCGTTTCCCGTGGAAACCCGCCGGCGTGCCGGTCAAAACGTCGATCAGTCGCGGCGGGCAAGTGCCCCGCCTGCGGTCGGCGGCCGTGGCTTTCCAACTCCCGTTGCGCGGTTGAGTCGAGGAAACGCCATGGACGCACCTGCCAGCCTGACTGAAATCACCCTCAAGGACCTGCTCGACGCCGGCCTGCATTTCGGGCACCAGACCCGCCGCTGGAACCCGAAGATGAAGCCCTACATCTTCGACAAGCGCAACGGGATCCACATCGTGGATCTGACGCAGACCATCGTCAAGATCGAGGAGGCCGCCGCCTTTCTGCGCGAGACGGTTCTGAGCGGCAAGAAGATCCTGTTCGTCGCCACCAAGCGCCAGGCGCAGGACATCGTGCATCAGGCGGCGGAGGATTGCGGGCAGTTCTTCATGACGACCCGCTGGCTGGGCGGCACCCTGACGAACAACCAGACGATCCGCCGCAGCATCCGCCGCATGCGCCAAATCGAGGCGATCGGCCGCAACAACAACGGGCAGCTCTCGCCCTTCAAGAAGGAGGCCGCCAGCCTCCGCCGCGAGCTCGACAAGCTGCAGCTCAGCCTGGGGGGCATCGCCGACATGGACCAGATGCCGGGCGCGATGGTCGTCTTCGACATCTGCCGCGAGGCGATCGCCGTGGCCGAGGCCAACCGCATGGGCATTCCGATCGTCGCGGTGGTCGACACCAACGCCGATCCCGACCCCATTGACTACGTCATCCCCGGCAACGATGACGCCATCCGCGCCATCACGCTGATCACCCAGGCGTTCGCCAAGGTCATCAAGGACGCCAACGCCGAGTGGTCGCGTCTGGCCGCCGAGCGCAACCGCCGCATCGAGGCCGAGCGCGCCGCCGAGGCCGCCGCGCTGGCCGCGCGCCGCGCCGCCGATCGCAAGGAGAGCGGCGGCGACGGCGACGACGCCTCTGAAGCCGGCCGGGCCAAGCTGATGCGCCAGCGCCGGTCGGCCGCCAAGGCGGCCCAGGAGGCCGTGGCCGCCGCCCATGCCTCGATCGAGAGCAAAGCCGTTGTGGCCGCCGCCGCGCCCGCCGCCGCCGCGCCCGCCGCCGCCGCGCCCTCCACCGCCCCCGCCGCCGCCGCGCCCTCCACCGCCCCCGCCGCCGC
>JAAYZJ010000346.1 GCA_012514915.1 Lentisphaerota bacterium
AGCAACGCGTACCCGGCGCTGTCCACCAGGCTGTAGGCCGGATTGTCGCTGGCATAGGCCTCCGCCAGCGTGAGCCCCTCGATCCGCGCCCGCGGCGCGTTGATGGTCAGCAGCCGCCGCGTGCCGGTATAGCCGCCGGTGGCAGCCTTCGGCCGGATGACGACCGTGGCCGACGGATCGGCAGGTCTGATGACCAGATTGTTCGTGACTTTGACACCCGCATAGTCGAACAGCGCATAAGTGCCGTTCGTCATGAGGATCACGTCCTCGTCCACTGCGGCGTCCACGGCATCCTGCAGATTGCTGTAGGCGTTGGCCCAGTCGCTGCCATCGACGAGTCCCGCGCCTGTCGGGGTGACATGCAGCACCCAGCCGAAGACGGCGGTTACGGTGCGCGGTTGGTCGGAGGTGAAGACGAGTGTGGGCTTGAGCTCCTGGCCCACCGGCACGTCGCCGGTCCAGCGCGAGAAGGCACGCCCGGGCTCGGTCGCCGTGGCCGTCACGGTCACGGTGCTGCCGGCCGTGTACCAGCCGCCCGTGGTGGACACCATTCCTCCGGAACCCGCCGTGATCCCGATCCTGAACTGGAGGCTCCATTGCCACTCCAACGTCACCAGATCGCCTTCTGCCGGCGTAAAGGTGCAGTCCGCGACATGCTCCGCATCGTTCTGCGTCACCGTGCTGGTTCCATCGCCGTGGCGGACCGTCAGCTTCCATCCGACAAGCGTATACTTGACCGTCGCGGTCTCTCCGGTGACAACCGGAACGCTCGCCGCGACCTCCATTCCGTTCGTCACCGGCCGGCCGCCGTATCCGGTAAGGCTGCCGCAGATCGGCGTGCCGTACTCGTCCGGCGCGCCCCTGACCCAGAGATAATTCTCCGTGAAATCCATCTCGACCGCCATGGTCGGGCCGGGGACGACACCTGTGTTGATATACTGCGTGCCGGTCGCTTCGATGTAGGTGACCGCCTGGTAGCCGGCCGGCAAGCTCGCTGCACGGGCGAACAGCAGACCGAGAGATACCAGCGCCAGTGCAAGGGCTCTTTTCATTGCTTCGTCTCCGTCGATGGCTTCATCCTGACCCGCCTCCCGCACCGGAACCGCCAACCGCCGTCGACTCGACCCTACGTCTTATTCCGATGCGCGCGCAGAGGAAAAACATTCACTAGCATCCCATAGGCTTGCCCGGTGACACAGGTTCCCATGGTTGGCCCCTATTATACGGGGGGGGGAGGGAAGTCAACCCCGGCGATCCGCGAAAAAAAGTGTTGTAGATTGTGATTGGCACTATACTGCTAAGTCACGTTTATTCAGGAAACAGGATTGACACGCGGCAAGGGGACGAGCGTCTGCTCGTCTGCGGGCACGCACCAGTAAACCGCGGAGACCGCGGGCTCCAGCGCGCATCTGAAGCGAACGGGAGGCCGGAACATAAGCATCGCACCCTACTCGTCGTCTGCCGCCCTCATGTCGAACAGGCGGAAGAGCGTGCCTTCAAAGTCCTCTTTCTCCGCTGCGGTCTGCAGATGCAGATAGGAGAGGCCCCATGGCGGGATTTCGCAGGTGAGTGCGCGGACGTCATTTCCGTCGACGGCAAGCGTCACCACCCCGTCGCCCCATGACGCCATGAGCCGGCGCCAGCCCGTGCCGAGCAGCGTGCTGTCGATCTTGGTCATGACGATGCTCTTTAAGCCGATGCATGGATCGGAGGGATTTACCCACCGGTCGCAGAGCGAGAGCAGGAATCCCGCCCCCTTCGCGGTGCAGACGATTTCGACACGCCCACGCGCCGCGGCGGGGAAGTTCCAGACAACTCCCTGTCGGTCGTTGAAGAGCCGAGGATCATGGATGCGGCAGAGTTGCAGACTCTCGCGCCACTCGTGCGCTTCGGGACCCTCTGGATCGGGATCCGGCACAAGCAGCGCGCCGAAGGTGCGGTTCCACGCGCAGTGGCCCGACCACGCGAAGACGCGGCAGCCGGAGATCGACTTGACGTATAGATGGGTCGAGAGACGTGCGAGCGCTTCACGACGGAACTCCTCGCGGCGCGATGTTTCAAGCAGCCAGCCGGGATCAAAGAGGATAATCCGCCGCGCGCAGGGGTTTTGACCGAGCGCTAGCAAAACCTTCCCGTCCGGTAGGTTGAGCGCCTGCGTCTGGTGTACGCTCTTGTCCGCCTCGTCATCAGGTGCATTACCGAGGGAACGGAAATCGGCCCGCTCGCGCACGGGATTCAGGTAGAGTTCGCGGAACCCACGCCAGGTTTGTCCGTCGTCGGAGATCGCCGCGTGAAGCACGTCGCGGTTCGTGAAGACATCCTCGGCGAGCCCCGTGCGTTCGTGATCGAACAGCCCCGGCTCGGTCGCGAGATCAAGCTCGGGCATCGGTTCGGTGTTGTTCCAGATAAAGAGGAGCCGTCCGTCCGCCAGCCGGTGAAAGAGCGGCATTGTGCCGACGGAATGGAACATCGGCATCTTCTCCGGCCTCGACCACGTCTCGCCGCCGTCCGCCGAGCGGTAGAGCCAGTGGTGACCGAGCGAGGTGCGGACGGCCATGAGCACGGTGCCGTCCCCCAGTTCGATGGCGCTTCCCTCGCAGACGAAGTTCTCGGCGCGCGGGCCTTGGTCGCCCATATCCCGTAGTATGCCGGGAAGGCGCAGGTTCGGCTCGACGGTCTTCGTCGTCCAAGTACGTCCGTCGTCATCCGAATAGGCGACGCCGACGAAAAGCTGAAACTCCTTCATCCAGCGCTGTAAGTCCTCGCGCGGCCCCGGACATTTCGCATATAGATTTGCTACCGCGAGCCAGCGGCGGCGGGAGGGCAGCGGAATCGGATTGCGCATCTGGCAGCCGAAGCGCCGTGTCGCGTCCTCGAAGACAAAGGAGAAGGTTTCGCAACCACGTGTGCCGGGACCGCTCCGCGAGCGGACGGCGACGATCTCGTTCTCGTTCTTCGATGACCAACCAGGCAGAACGATTCCGGCATCCGGCCCAGTGGAATGCTCGAAGCCTAGCCAGTAGTCCGCCCACGGACACTTCACCATCGGGCCCAGTTCACCGGGATCGTCCGTCAGTTCCAGTTTCCAGTCGAGGCCGAAGTTGTCAGAACGCACGTAGGAGCGGTGCCGCACGCCGGTGACACTCGTCCAGCCGTAGTGGCGGACTTCGCCCGAAGCCGTCGCGGTGAGCGCACGGTGCGCGTAGGTCGGCGGCACTCCCACGGGCGTGGGGGCGAAGACGGCTTCGTAGCGCAGCCGGTCGCCCGCAGAAAGAGCGACCTCACCAGTCGCAGGTGCTTTTGCCGAAGCCTCCCTCATGATCATCGCAAGAAGAGGATGAACCCCGGCCTCTCATCGTATTCCAGCGGTTCCTGGGGTTGGCTCAGGTAGAACCGCGCGCCGCCCGACGTCTCGTAGACGCCCCACACATCCGGAACGCCCGGCGGAACCGGTGCCGTATCCCTCGCCGGGTCGCAGCGCAGGCGCAGCTCCTTCCACCCCGGCGTATACCTCGAGGCGGAAATGACCAGCGGCCGGAGGTAGCCCTTCGTTTCGTCTTTCGCGTCAAAAGGCGTGAGCGTCGTCGTCAGCTTCGCGAACGAGGCGAGCAGCGCATCCAACGCCGCGCGCGCCGGCGGATGCGCGAGGAACACGATCTGATGCAGGTTCGTCTGGGCGATCGTCCCGAACGACAGGTTCAGCGAAACGAGATTGGTCGCGCCGAACGACAGCGATTCGAGGCGCATGCCCTGCAGGAAGGAGCTCGAGAGCGTCTGTAGATCCTTGCTGGTGAGCAGCACGTTCGTGATGCCGCCGACCACGGCGTCCTCGTTGAAACCGTTGACGGTCGATGCCGCGGACGTCAGGTGCGGGAGCTTGAGTGTGCCTCTCAGCCGCGGCCGTTTGGCAAGAAGCCAGTTCCCGTCGTTCATGTCCACCAGGGTGTGCGGTACGAATTCGTCGGCCTCGTAGGTCTTGGCGCAAATCGGCGCGCTCTGTTCCTGATAGAACGTGTAGCTCGGGATCCGTTTGACGGACGACTGGCCAAGCCCGATCACATCCGTCAGAACCGTTGAGCCCTGGAAGGTCTGGGTGCTTCCGAACGATGCGAAACGCGGCCCAAACTTGATTCGCTTGACGGTCTGCACATGATGAAAAGCCGGCCCTGAGCCGACGATCCAGTTCGTCTCGCAAGCATCTCCCGACGTCACCTTCACGACCGGCAGCGACAGGTCGACGAGAAGATCGTAGCTCAGAGTCGCATCCGTGGCGCCGTTGAACAACAACGTCTTCGCAATGGAATCGTAACCCGAAACGGTTGCGGTGTAGTAGCCGTCGGTAAAGTTTTTGTCCGAGTTTGTGAGAATCCATTCGCGCGGTGCGAATTCAGCGGAGATCGTCCGGTTGGTATCCATGACGACTTCAATTTCGGATGCCGTCGCGTCGACCGCACCAATGTCGCCAATCCACTCCTTCAGGTACCATTCGGGACACGGCGCGGAATAGTCCGCCGGGAGGTTCACGGCGCGCAGCAGGAGCCGCGTGCCGCGGGCATAGGACGAAAGCCCCTCGACCACGGGCACCGGCGGCTGCATCGTCGTCGCATCCAGCACGGTCACACTCCCCAGCGCGCAGTTCACCGTCAGCGATAGATTGCAGGCGTCGATCGTCCACACGACGCGGCTTAGACGACCCGAAGGCGTGAAAATATACGTCGTTCCGTCGAACGTCGAGACGTCTGTCCATTTCCCGGTGACGGAATCGAATTCCTGCAGTACGCCGCCGATCGCGGCGGAATTCGAGAGCGACACGGGTTCCACCCCGACGGCATGGACGGTGCAGTTGTCGTTCCCGTCCGCGAGCGGCGAAATCGTCTCGATGAGGACGTTCCCGAGACCGTCATCCGCGACGAGCCACCCCTTGCGGAGACCGTTCTTGGTCTCGTAGACGCCGAAGCAGTTGGCGGGAATCTTCCCCGCGGCGATTTCAACATCCGAAAACGGCTGCGCCAGGTGCCACCAACCGGCGTCGGTCGCATCGACGTGAATTTGCAGCGAGCAGACGCCGTTGGCCTGTACTGCGGTGCCGTCGATGGCGTTGTCGAGCTGCCCGGCGTCGGGAACGCCCGCGGTGATCGTCAGATTCGTCAACACACCGAGACTCCTGACGGACATGCTCAGGAAATCGCCCGATTGGAACGTCATGTTCTTGCACCCATCCGGCAGCAACCGCCCCGAGAACTCCATCGGCCCCGCCGATTGAAACTCGGCGAACGTGATGCCCGCGCCGTTGAAGACTGTCAAATCAGTCGCGACTTTGCGGAGAGACGCGAAGATGATGTCCGCATCGTCGACCTTCGCGTTGTAGAACGCGCGGGTGTTGATTTCCGTCAATCCCTGCGGGATGAAATCCTCCCACGTGACGGATGAGCCGCGCGCGTCAATCCCCCTGAACGTGAAAAGCGGAAGGCTCGAAATGCCGCACGTGCTGAACCCCTCGAACTTCGTGAACCCCTTGCAGCCGTCGAACGCTTGACCGCCCACCGATTTGATCGACGCGGGGAAATAGAACTCCCTGACTTTCGTCTCGCTCGCGAAGGCGGAACTGGCGATGCTCTCGAAAACAAACACGTCTGTATTGGATTCGACAGCGCTTCTCACGGGCAAAGCCAGATTCAGC
>JAAYZJ010000347.1 GCA_012514915.1 Lentisphaerota bacterium
CAGCATCGACCGCGGCTACGAGGAGGTCGATGTGCGGTTGCGCGCCCTCGGCGCGTCGGTTGAGCGCGCCTGACGTCCTGGTCAGAGTCGCCCATATGCGCGACGCCAGGCGCATCGGTAAGCCGTTATGTTGACTGCGCGCGCGCCCGCGCGCGCTTTCCCCCCGCCTGCGGCGGTAGAAACCAGTTCGCTGAATTTCCCGCTGTGGCGCAGGGGCGCGGAGACGTGGCGGGTAGGCGCCCCTGCGTAGCCAAAATCCAGAAAATCCGAACCTCTGCGCACGCGAAGCGGACAAAATCCTGTCAATATGCGCCCGCGGAGCGGGAAATATGCGCCCGCGCAGCGGGAAATATGCGCCCGCGGAGCGGGAAATCCTGTCAAAAAAACCTTTTCGTGCCTTTCGTGATTTTCGTGGTGAATCTCCCCACTTGAGCGTTGAGCGCGGAGCAGGCTCCGCTTCATGCACTGCCTTTGCACCTCCGGCCACCAACCGCGTCCTGGCTACAGCCGCCGGTGGCGCCAGGCGGGAAGGGCGTCGCGGACAGCCTCACAGGCGCCGGGATCGAGCGTCGCCGTCAGCGTGGCCGGCTCGTCGCCCGCCTGCACCAGGATGCGCCCCCAGGGATCGACGATCAGCGAATGGCCGTAGCTGGCGACGCCGGTGCCGGCATTGACGCCGCACTGGTTGGGGGCGACCACGAAACACTGGTTTTCGATCGCCCGGGCACGGACGAGCACCTCCCAGTGGGCGCGGCCCGTCGCGTCGGTAAAGTCGGCCGGCGCCAGCAGCAACCGGGCGCCGCCCGCCTGGTAATGACGATACAACTCGGGGAACCGGAGATCGTAGCAGACCGACAATCCGCAACGCCATCCTTCGACATCGGCCAGGCAGGGCGCCTCGCCGGCCGTGTAGGTCCCGCTCTCGTTCACCACGCGCCCGTCCGGCAACACAGCGTCGAAGAGATGGATCTTGCGGTAGGCGGCCCGGACCTGTCCCTGACGGTCGACGAGCATGGCGGTGTTAAAGCATCGGTCTGCCTCCTGCTCGACGACGCCCCCCAGCAGCCAGCAGCGGCGCCGCACGGCTTCCTGCGCGAGCCAGCGCGCGGCGGCGCCACCCGCAGGGCCGGCAGCGCACCGCAGATCCGCACGGGTGCCGCGGCCGGCGAAGACCTCGGGCAGCACGACGAGGTCGGCCGTGTCCGGCTCGGGCAGGAGCCGCGCCAGCCCGGCCAGGTTCGCCTCCACGTCGCGTCCCGCCGCATACTGGACGGCGACAACGCGGAGCGGCCGCATCGGGTCCGGAGATGCCGGGGCGCTCATCGCGGCGGCCCCCCCCCAGGGGGGGGATGGCCGTGCGAATGGCCGTCCGTGTTGAAAATCGCGTTGGCCGCCGCCTCGCCGGCGCGACTACCGACGTTGCCGAGAAAGGCGCCGCTGGTCGCGCCGATGGCGGTCGTTAGCACCGACTTGAGCCGTCCGCTCCAGCTGTTGCGGCGTTGCTCGATGGCCTCACCCTCGGCCGCGGCCAGTTTCTCGGCCTGCTTGCGCACGGCATCGGCCTCGGCCTGGGCGGCGGCTAGTTTCTTGGCGGCAACCTCCTCCTCGGCCGCACGGCGCTCTTCGGCCACCTGCTGCATGCCGGCACGGGCGTCTTCAAGCGCCTTCTGCCGCCGTTCGGTTCGGGCGGCGCCGAACTGCGCCAGCGCGCCGTCTGCCTCTTCGTCGCCGCCCGTGAAGCCTGCTGCCGGCGCCTCGGCGTCGCGCAGGCGGTTGCGCGGGCGCGGTGGCGGGGCCTCCGTCTCTGTCGCCGTCTGTGCGCCGCGCCCGAGCCAGCCTTGCAGGCCGGGCACGTCGACCGCTCGCCGGCGCAGATCGAGCCACGTTTGGACATCGGCCAGGAAGCGTCCCGCCTCCTGGACATCGCCGGCCAGCGCCGATTCGATCAAGGCCGCGCGCAAGGCGGGATAAGCCGCGGGTGGCGCCCCCTCCCACGGGCCGGCCAGCGGCACAATGCGGCCGAGAAAAGCCAGATCGCCGTCCTGCTCGGCCTGCGTGAAGCGATCCACAAACAAGCCGAACTCCTCGCGCGCGGCCGCGCCGAAGGCGCGCCCGAGTTCCTCCCGGCTTCGCGCGCCGAGACCGTCACGAAACGCGTCGACGGCCGCCGTGATCTCCACGGCGCCGCGGGCGTCCGCGCCGCGGGCGAGTTCGCCCGCCCGGTCGGCGACCTGGCTGCCGATGCCCAACCGGACGAGCGAGGAGAGCAGCACCCGCGTCGGACTCTCCACGGACTCAACATCCGCCGCCTCCGCCGCATGCAACCGTGCCGCTCCCGGCAACGCCAGCAGCGCCACAACCCAACACCCGATTCCCACGACCCGCGCGCATGCAGGCGCTCTGCGATTGGACGTCCAGCGGCTCCCGTTCATCTTGGCCATCATCTTCATCCTCTTCCTGCCTGCTTGCCGTCCGCGGCTTGCGGCCGGCCACTCCCCACGCCTTCCTACTCCACTTCGACCGTCCGGAGGCTCAGGGAACCGGGCTTGATTTCGACAACCTGGACTTGCAGATCCTCGGGCGGATCCAGCACGATGGCCTC
>JAAYZJ010000348.1 GCA_012514915.1 Lentisphaerota bacterium
CGGGTAAGGGCGACCTGTACGAGCGGCGGCGCGGCGCGGGGCATGGCGGCCGCGGCGGCGGACCGGGCACCTATGGCGACGCCGGCGGCGGCCTGGTGTACGGCAACACGAACGCCCCCACGCTGCCCGGTAGCGGCGGCTGTGGCGACGGCTCCTTTGCCAATGCCTACCTCGGCGTCTCGGGCTACGGTGGCGGCCTGATCCGACTGGAAGCCCGCGACACCGTATTCGTCGACGGTGCCATCACGGCCAATGGAGGCAAGATTCTACCCGCCCAGGTAGGCGGCGGATCTGGCGGCGCGATTTTCATCGCCTGCCGGGCTTTCACGGGAACTGGTTTGTTGTCGGCAATGGTCGCGAACAGCGCCGCCACCACAGGGGGCGCCGGCGGCGGACGGATCGCGGTCTGGAAGCAGGTGTCGGCGACGGCCGGCACCGCGTTGCTGGCGGGGGCGGGAGTTGTTCCCGGAGTCGTGATCGCCGAAGGGCCACTGGACACTTTCACCGGTGCGGTCGTGGTCGACGGAGGAACGGGATACAATCCCGGGGATGCCGGCACGATCCGCTACCTCGACGGCCGCCCGCGCGGAACGGTTCTGCTGCTGCGGTGAAGGCGGATGGCGCGGGTGAGAGATACGCGGGGGGAGGCAAGCCCTACGAATCCTGATTGTAAACAAGGATAGCACAGCCAACGCCAATCCGCTATGCTTTCACCATGACGAGTCGGTTTTCGCGCGCGGGACGCATCCTGTTGTTCGGCTTGTTGGTGGTTGGATCGCCCCCCCTGCGTGCCGGAACGCCGGGCGATCCGGTCGTTCTGGCGGCAGGCGGCGTCCCGTGCCTGACGATCTGCGTCGGCAGCGGGGCCACGGACCGCGTCCAGGCGGCCGCCGGGGAGCTAGCCACCCAGCTTGAACGGATCTGCGGCGGTCCGTTTGCCGTCGTGACGGGACTGCGCGAACCGGGCATCGTCGTGGGGCTGCCGGGCGATTTCCATCCCCAGCCCGAGGCGCCGGCCTTTCAACCCGGTGATCCGTGGCGGCGCGAGGAGTATCTGCTTCGGACGGACGGGGCGTCCCTGCATCTGCTCGGCGCCACCGAGACCGCCGTGGAGCACGCGGTCTGGGACCTCCTCGGCCGGCTGGGGTACCGCCTCTATTTCCTGACCGACACCTGGGAGATCGTCCCTTCCCTGCCGGACATCACGGTCGCCTTCGACGAGGAGGTCCGCCCCGATTACCACACCCGGCTCGCGCCGCGGCAGGCCCCCTGGTCCAACGCCGCACTCTGGAAGCGGTGGCTCCAGCGCAACCGGGCCTCATCGGCCTTCTCGCTGAGCACCGGCCACAGCTATGGCGGCATCATCGCGGCGAACGAGGCGGCCTTCGCGGCGCACCCCGAATACTATGCGATGGTCGACAACATCCGCCAGACGAACGGCAGCAAGTTCTGCATCTCGAACCCCGGGCTGCGCCAGCTCGTGACGGACTACGCGGTCGGCGTCATGCAGGCGAGCCCGGACCGGGACAGCGTCTCGATGGAGCCCTCCGACGGCGGCGGCTGGTGCGAGTGCGGGGCATGCGCCGATATGGGAAGCGTCAGCGACCGCGTTCTCTGGCTGGCCAACGACGTGGCGCAGGCGATCAACGCGCTCGGCCACGGCCCGCGCTACGTCGGCATGTACGCCTACAACGAGCACAGTCCGCCGCCCGCGATCGCGGGGCACAGCAACGTCATCGTCAACATCGCCACCAGTTTCATCCGCGGCGGCTACAGCGTGGCGGAACTCGTCGAGGGCTGGCGCGCGAGCGGCGTCACGCTCGGCATCCGCGACTACCACGATGTCTTCACCTGGAGCCACGA
>JAAYZJ010000349.1 GCA_012514915.1 Lentisphaerota bacterium
CGCGCGGCCGTGCTCGACGGTTGCTGAGACGCCAAAGGTGCTTGACATTGTTAGAGGCGTCTAATATTCTTGACGGCGTCGACAGGGCAAAGCGTCAAGTTGACGGGAACAATCGATGACACTCAGGAATCTTGCACCAGGGATGACAGCCAGAATCACCGGCTACGAGTCGGGAAACCGTGCCTACCGCGCCAAGCTGCTGGCGCTTGGCCTGACGCGCGGCACGCCCATCCACCTCGTCAACCAGGCCCCGCTGGGCGATCCCGTGCAGATCGAGCTTCGCGGCTTCAGCGTGTCGCTCCGCAAGGCGGAGGCCGAGGTGGTTCAGGTGGAGGCGATTTAGCGTGGCCTAGGCCACCCCAACCACTACCATGCAGCGACCCTGTTCCGTCGCCCTGGTCGGCAACCCGAACGCGGGCAAGACGACCGTCTTCAACGCGCTGACCGGATCGCGCCAAACCATCGGCAACTGGCCGGGCGTGACGGTGGAACGCAAGGAGGGAGTCTGCCGGCTGCCCAGCGGATCCAACCTCACGGTCGTCGATCTGCCGGGGATCTACTCGCTGATGGCCTCCAGCGAGGATGAGCGGATCGCCGTCGATTTCATCCTGAGCCGCCGGGCCGATTTGCTCATCAACGTGATCGACGGCTCGAACCTCGAGCGCAACCTCTACCTGACCCTGCTCCTGACGGAGCTGCGGGTGCCGATGATCCACGTGGTCACCATGATGGACCTTGCCGCGGAGCGCGGCACGGCCATCGACCTGCAGCATCTGGCGCGGCACCTGGGCGCGCCGGTGATTGCGGTCGATCTCCGCGGGCGGGGGGGCGTGCAGCCGTTGCTGGAGCAGCTGCGCGAGGTGGTCGAGCATCCGGTGGTGCCGGCGGTGCGCACGAGCTACCCGGCGGCGGTCGAGACGGAGATCGCCCGTATCCAGGCCCGCTGCCGGGCGGTCGCCGATGCGCGCGGCGTGCCGGCGCGCTGGGTCGCCATGCAGCTGCTGGAGGCCGATCCCGCCGCCGTGTCGCGCTTCCGCGACCAGGTGGGCGAGGAGGAGCTCGCCGAAGCCGACCGCCGCATCCAGGCGGCCTGCGGCGCCTTTACCGACGAGGTTTTCGCGAACGCGCGCTACGCCGTGATCCAGGGGCTCTGCGCCGAGGTCGTGCGGCGTCCCGCCGGCCGGGTCGCGGCCACCGCCCCGGCCGACCGCTGGATCCTCAACCGCTGGCTCGGCATCCCCTTCTTTCTCGCCGTCATGTTCGTCGTCTTCTGGGCCACGCAGGTGGTCGGCGGCGCCTTCATCGATTTTTTCGACAGCCTGGGCGCCACGCTCTTCGTCGAGACGCCCCGCTTCCTGCTCGAACGGCTGCGGGCGCCGGCGCCGCTGGTCGCCCTGGTCGCGGACGGGCTGGGCGCCGGCCTGCAGACCATGGCCACCTTCCTGCCGCCGATCTTCTTCATGTTTCTCTGCCTGGCGCTGCTCGAGGATTCGGGCTACATGGCGCGCGCCGCCTTCGTCATGGACCGGGCGATGAGCTGGCTGGGCCTGCCGGGAAAGTCGTTTGTCCCGCTGCTGGTGGGCTTCGGCTGCAGCGTGCCGGCGATTCTGGCGACACGGACGCTCGAGAGCCGGCGCGACCGCTTCCTGACGATCTTCATGACCCCCTTCATGTCCTGCGGGGCCAAGCTTCCCGTCTACGTCGTCTTCGGCGCCGCCTTTTTCGCCGAAAACCCGGGCCGTCTCGTGTTCCGCATCTACCTGGCGGGTTTGGTGCTGGGCGTCCTGACGGGGCTGCTGCTCAAGAAGACGCTGTTCACGGGGCAGCCCTCGCACTTCATCATGGAGCTCCCCCCCTACCACCTGCCGCGCCTGCGCTCGATTCTGCTGAACGTCTGGGACCGCCTGCGGATGTTCATCTTCCGCGCAGGCAAGGTGATCGTGCCGATGGTGCTCGTTCTCGGCCTGCTCAACACGGTCGGCCGCGACGGCTCGATCGGCCATGAGAACACGCGCGGGTCGCTGCTGGCGACGGGTGGCGCGGCGCTGACCCCCCTCTTCGAACCGATGGGGATCGAGCGGGACAACTGGCCGGCGACCGTCGCCATCTTCTCGGGTCTGTTCGCCAAGGAGGCGGTGATCGGGACGCTCAACGGCATCTACGGGCAGAACAGCGGCCTGGCGGCGCCGGCCGGCGAGGGGCTCGCCGCAGAGGCGGGAGACCCGCCGCCCTTCGACTTTCTGGGGGGAGTGGCCGACGCCTTCCGCACGCTGCCGGGGGGGCTGGCGGGCATCGTGGATTCGCTGGCGGACCCCCTGGGGCTGCGGGCCGTCGGCGAGGACGAGACGAGCCTCGGCGCCCGCTACGACGCCGACGAATCGCTCTTCACGAATCTGCGCCAGGCCTTCTCCAAGGGGCGCGACCAGGCCTTCGCCTACCTGCTGTTCATCCTCCTCTACGTCCCCTGCTTCGCCGCCATGGGCGCCGCGTTCCGCGAGCTTGGCCGGCTGTACGGGATCATCCTCGTGGTTTATCTGACCATGCTGGGATGGAGTGTGGCGACGCTTTACTACCAGATCACCCTGGGGCGCGAATGGTTCTGGATCGTCACGCCCTGCCTGCTCCTGGGAGGCATGGCCGGCAGCTTCCACCTGATGGGGCGGCGGCGCCGGGTGCCGCTGGTCTGAGGCCTGCCCGGCTGTACTCGGCTAGCGACAAAGGGTGCGATGACTGCGCATCGAGAGGGATTCAAAAGAATGCAGGGATTCGCAATAAGTCAACACGCCCTGAAGGCGGGACTCCGACGCGGCTGTGCAGCGAGTAGGCGTTCGGTTTCAGCAGACCGCCTTCTTCCACGCTCACGACAAGGCGCGCGACAAAGTTTGCGGCGGCACTACTACAAACTCCCGACCTTTAGAACTCCCCAACTTCGCCACCTTGCCCACGGATTCATGCTCATCCTTCGCCCCCCCGGTCGCCAACCGGGTCGCTGCTGAATCTGCTTGCTGAAAACGGGCCGGACATGCTTCAATAGCCGCCCTGACGACTCACCCCCCACGAGGAGTTCCGCCATGCGCCTGCCCATCCTGCCACACCGTCTGCTGGTCGTCGCCCCGCTGCTGCTGGCCCTGTCCGCCGGTCTTGCCCGGTCCGAACCCGTGACCGTCACGCTGGCGGAGAACGGCGTGGCGCACTTTCCCGTGGTCGTCGCCACGGGCGCCACGACGCGGGTGCGCGCGGCGGCCGACGATCTCGCCGGGCTGCTGCAGCGGATCACGGGGGCGCCCTTTGCCGTGCAGGTGGCGACCAACGCCGTCCGCGGCATCCAGGTGGGCGCCGCCGGCGATTTCACCAATCTGCCCCCCGATTTTGTCTTCGCGCCCGACCACCCCCTGCGGCGCGAGGAGTACCGCATCCGGACGCACGCCCAGGGCGTCTGGGTCATCGGCGCCACCGAACAGGCCGCCAGCCACGCCGTCTGGGGGCTGTTGGACGGGCTCGGCTACCGGCTCTTCTTCCTGACCGACACCTGGGAAGTCGTACCGGAAATCCCGGTCCTGCGGCTGGCGCTCGACACCGTCGACGCCCCCGACTACCACACCCGCCAGGCGCCGCGCGGCGCCCCCTGGAGCGACCGCAAGCTCTGGCAGCGCTGGAGCACGCGCAACCGGATCACCTCGGCCTTTTCGCTGAACACGGGACATGCCTACGACGGCATCATCCGCGCCAACCGCGAGGTGTTCGGTCGGAATCCCGGCTTCTACCCGCTGATCGGCGGCGAGCGGCGGCACGCCGGCCGCACCGACGGCGGCGGCAACATCAAGTTCTGCATCGGCAATCCCGAGCTGCGCCGGGTGGTGGTCGACTATGCCGTGCGCTCCATGCAGGCCAACCCCGCGCGCGAGAGCATCTCGATGGATCCGTCCGACGGCAGTGGCTGGTGCGAATGCGACGCCTGCGCCGCCGTCGGCAGCCCGAGCGACCGGGTGCTGCTCCTCGCCAACGAGGTCGCCGAGGCGATCAACGCGCTGGGGCTGGGGCCGAAGTACGTGGGCATCTACGCCTACAACCAGCACAGCCCGGCCCCGTCCATCAAGGCCCACTCGAACGTCGTCGTCAGCGTGGCGACGAGCTTCATCCGCGGCGGCTACACGGTCGAGCAGCTCATCGAGGGGTGGCGGGCGCAGGGCGCGACCCTCGGCATCCGCGACTATCACGACGTCTTCACGTGGAGCCACGACATGCCGCGCCGGGCGCGCGGCGGCAACCTCGACTACCTGCAGCGGACCATTCCCTATTTCCACAGCCAGGGCGCCCGCTTCATGAATTCGGAGAACTCCGACTCCTGGGGCGCCAACGGGCTGGGCTACTGGATCACCCCACGGCTGCTGTGGCGCGTGTCGGAGGCTGGACGGATCGACGCGCTGATCGACGATTTCACGTCGCGCGCCTTCGGGCCCGCCGCCGCGCCGATGCGGGCGTTCTACGCGCTGCTCAACCAGGACCGCTCGCTCCACACGGCCGAGCACGTCGTCGCCCGGATGTACCGCGACCTCGCAGCGGCGCGGGACCTGGCCGCCGCGCGTCCCGACGTGCTGGCGCGCCTCGACGACCTCGTCCTCTACACCCGCTACTGCGAACTCTACCACACCTACCGCCAGGCCTCGGGCGAGGCGCGCCAGGCCGGCTTCGAGGCGATCTGGCGCCATGCCTACCGCATGCGCGACCGCATGATGCTCTCGACCGTCGCGATCTGCAGCCGCGAACGCTACCGCGACCGGGCGATGGTCATGCCGGAAGATGCCGCCTGGAAGGTTCCCGAAGAGAAGAACCCCTGGAAGGACAGCACCCCCTTCGCCGCCGCGGATATCAACACCTTGCTGCAGGCGGGCATCGCGTCGAACCAGCTCGTCGTCCTCGACTTCGAACCCGTCGCGTTCGGCGAACGCCTGGTTCCCGCCACGGGGCTGACGATCCCCGAGAACCTGCCGCCGGGCGAACTGCCCCTGACGGGGCGCGGCCTGCGGAAGTTCCTGCTGTGGTTCGAGCAGCCGCGCGAACTCTCGCTCGACGTCACCGGCGGCCTGATTGCCGGCTACCGCGACCGGGGCAACGTCAAGCTCCGCCTCTTCGCCGAGCAGGAGGCGACCCTCGAGGCCGTGGCCGTCGACGAAAGCGTGCCGCCCGACGGCGAGACGCGCGCCGTCACGCTGAAGTCGCCCTACGCCGGGTTGCATACGCTGGAAGTCTCCGACGGCAGCGACCGCACCTCGCTGACGATTCCCGGCGAGCTGCCGTTGACCGTCCCCTCGAGCCAGGAGGAGCGCGCGCGCCTGGGCGGCCGCTGGACGCTCTACGGCTACGTGCCGCGCGGCACCACCGTCGTCGGGGGCTATGCCGCCGACAACACCGGGCGGTTGTGCGACAGCGCCGGCCGGATCGTCTTCGATTTCACCAAGCAGCGGGCGGCCGGCTACTTCAGCGTGCCGGTGGAGCCCGGCCAGGATGGCACCTTCTGGCGCTTCGAGCAGTGCGCCGGCGACCGCTACCTGATGACGATCCCCCCCTACCTGGCGGCCCATCCGTCCAAGCTCCTCCTTCCCGCCGAGGTGGTCGCGCGCGATGCCGCCCAGCCGGCGGCGCTGCCTGCGGAGGCGGCGGCACCCGCGGAGGCAGGGGCGGGGGAGTGACCTCGGTAACGTTGAACAGTGTTCAGCGTTGAACGTTCAGCGGTGCGCGGTTTTTTGCTCGGCCGAGCATGGGAAGCGAACAACCGCCGGGGACGGCGGACTCCAGCGTGCCGACTGCATGGTTCGCCGGCGATGCGCGTCGGACGACGACGACGGGGCACGACAACGGGACACGATTGGCTTCGCACCCCTCGTCAGCCGTAGTCGCACCCTTCAATGGGTACCTCTGTGGGCTCTGTGTCTCCGTGTGAAAGGATTCCCGTCGCTTGTCGCGCCGGGCGGCTCGCGGGGACGCTCCGCTACAGCGTCGTTGCCAGCAGACGGGCGGGCGAGGCGCCGGGATCCAGCTTGCAGGCGGCGGCGCAGGCGGGAATCAGGCAACTCGACCCCGCGGGCAGGTGTTCGGTATGCCGCCCGACCGTCACGTCGCAGCCCCCCGCATCGACGAACAAGACGCGGAAGCTGCGGGCATCGCCGGGCCAGTCGCACGGCTGGTCGAGGGTGATGCCGCGCAGGATGAAGAAGGGGGTGGCGCAGCAGGTGCGCCACGTGTTGGGCCCGGCCGCCGCCGCGGCGGGCGCGGGGGGCGGCAGGGTCCAGTCGATCGAGGCCAGCGCCTCGTCGATATGCAGGGGGCGGGGGCGGCCCGCCGCGTCGACGCGCTTCCAGTCGTACAGCCGGTAGGTCGTGTTGGCGTTTTGCTGCACCTCGTAGATCAGGCAGCCGGCGCCGATCGCGTGGACCAGCCCGCCGGGAATGAAGAGGGTCTGGCCGGCTACGGCCGGGTGGGGCGCCAGCAGGGCCTCGGCCGTGCCGGCCACGAGCGCCGCCCGCAGCGTGCGCGGCGTGGTTCCCGGCGTCAGCCCGGCATAGAGCCGGGCGGCGGGATCGGCCGCCAGCAGGTGCCAGCATTCGTTCTTGCACTCGGAGCCGAGCCGGCGGGCGGCCTCGGCCGTGGGATGCACCTGGACGCTGAGGTTGGCCCGGGCGTCGATGATCTTGAACAGCAGCGGAAAGCGGTCGGCCTCGGGGGCCGCCGTGCCGAGCAGGTCGCGGCCGTGGTGCCGGGCGAGTTCCGCCAGTGTGGCGCCGGCGCAGGGGCCGTTCATCAGCGTGCCGCAACCATCGGGGTGGGCCGAGATCTCCCAGGACTCGCCGCAGGTCGCGGGCAGGCCGCTCCGTCCATACAGCCTGGCGATGCGCTCGCCCCCCCAGATATAGGGCTTGTAGACCGGGGCAAAGCGCAGCGGGTAGGCGAGCCCGCCCGTCATGGCGCGCTTCCCTCGCCGCCCGTCTTGGCGTCGGGCGCCGGGACCGGGCGGTCGAGCCGTTTGAGGACTTTCTTGAGGTCGTCCCAGGCTTCGCGCTTGACGGAGGGAAAGCGCAGCAGATAGGCGGGGTGGTAGGTCGGCATCAGGGGAATCCCCTCGAACATCGACCAGATGCCCCGGAGCCGGGTGATGCCCGAGCTGCCCAGCAGACCGAGGATGGCGGTATTGCCCATCGCCACGATCACGCGGGGGCGGATGACCGCGATCTGGGCCTTCAGAAAGGGTAGGCAGGCCGCCATCTCGTCGACGGCGGGCTGGCGGTTGTTCGGGGGGCGGCACTTGCAGATGTTGGCGATGAAGATTTCGTCCCGCGTGTAGCCCATCGCCCCGATCATCTTCGTCAGCAACTGGCCGGCCCGCCCGACGAAGGCGAGCCCCTGGCGATCCTCTTCGGCCCCCGGCGCCTCGCCGATGAAGAGGACGTCGGGGCTGGACGCATTGCCCTGGCCCGGAACGACGGTGGTGCGTTCCCGGCAGAGGGCGCATTTGCGGCAGGCGGCGGCCGCGGCGGCGATTTCCGCGAGGGCGGCGGCCGCGGCGGCGGGCTTCCGGCCGGGCGCGGGCGCGACGGGCGCCGCCGTTGCGGAGCCGTCCGCGCGCGGCTTGCCGGCGGGCGGGGAAGTCCGGGGCTTCTTCTTGCAGGCGGCCAGCGCGGCCACCGTCTCGGGCTCCAGTTCCACGGTCACGTCCCCGCACTCGCGCTGGAAGCGGAGGTGATCGATCAGTCCCTCGACCAGGGTTTGGCGTGGCTTGTTATTCATGCGCGGTTATCATTCCCCACCCGGGGGCGGATGTCAAGACGGCGATTCGGTTGGCGCCGGGGGGGGATGCATCCTCGTTTGGGTGACTTGCGTCTCTTGGCGCTTTCGCTCCATACGGCTTGACGAGGGCCGCGAAGCCAATCGTGTCCCGTTGTCGTGCCCCGTAGTCGTCGTCCGAAGCGCATCGTCGGCGAACGAGGCAATCGGCACGCTGGAGCCCGCCGTCCCCGGCGGCCGTTCGCCATCCACGCCCCGCCAAGGACCGCGGGCCCCTGGGGGTCGTCCTCGTCCATCGTCCTCGCCCTCGATTCTTCGCCACGACCCATCGAGAACGAGGACGAGGGCCGTTCGCTGCGCTCCCGGAGGACGAGGACGATGCAACCGACAAGCGGCGCCAGGGTGCGATTCAACTTGGTTGAATCGCACCGAATTCAGAATTCAGAATTCAGTATCCAGAATATTGCACGACAACAACTTAAGTGTCTTGTTGCCCATCCAGGATGTGGTCTCGATTGTGCGGACACGAAAAGGGAAGCTAAAGGACGCGCA
>JAAYZJ010000350.1 GCA_012514915.1 Lentisphaerota bacterium
GACGCCGGCGGCGGGGGACGCGTCACCGGTGAGCGGCGCGAGTTGACCCTGGATGCGCACCTGGTTCTGGCGTGTGGCGCGGTTGCAGACGACGAGCGCGTCGTCGTGAAGCAGCAGCTCCGGCACCAACTCCGCTCGATCGGGATCGCCCGCGTCGGTGAACCAGGCATTGCCGGCCTGATACCAGCACTTGACCAGCCGCAGATCGATCTGCGCGGCCGGCAGCCGGCCGGCTGCGGAGGCCAGGTCGCCGGGCGTCAGCACCAGCCGGGCGATGTCGGACGCGGCACGCAGGACAAAGGCGGCCGACTCGAACTCGCCGGGAGTCGCCAGCAGATCAATCGCCTGGGTGGTCACCTGCACGGGCGGCACCTGCGGCAGGATCCGCTGGCTGCCGAAGGCGGGGACGACCTGTCCCGAGAGGGGATGGCGGATCGAGGGCAGCCCCGTCGGGGCGGCGGGGGCCTGGGCCCCTGCCGGCATCGTGCGCGGGCGGGCCGGCTCGTCGAGGTCGAGCAGGGGCATCTGCGCCCGGGCGCCTGTCGCGAGGAGGGCGGCCAGCGCCAGTCCTGCGGAACGGAAACCGCCTGCCCGGTGCTTCATGCGGGAGATGTTAGCAGCATCCTGCAGGACGGTCAAGGCCGGGCAAGACAAGCCGGCCGGCATCTGCTATCCTTGGCGGCGTGCTTGCGTGCCGGACCGGCGACTGGCGCCGGATGGTCGCGCCTGCAGACGCATGGAGAAAGCGAGAAAAACATGTTGATCAACTCGATGGGATCGAAGCCCCCCGCCGGCGCGGTGGTGCTGTTTGACGGCGGTTCGCTGGACCACTGGGTGAAGATGGACAACTCGCCCGCCCAGTGGGTCGTGGAGCAGGGCGCCATGCAGGTGGTGCCCAAGAGCGGCGACATCTGCACGCGGCAGAAGTTCACCGATCATTTCCTCCACCTTGAATTCATGCTTTCCGACATGGCCCAGGAGACGGGACAGCGCAAGGCGAACAGCGGCGTCTTTATCCAGGGACGCTACGAGATCCAGGTGCTCGACAGTTCCGGATGGGATATCCCGGGGCTGGGCGATTGCGGGGCGATCTACAACCAGTATGCCCCCCTGACCAATGCCTGCCGTGCCGCCCTCCAGTGGCAGACCTATGACGTCGTCTTCCGTGCGCCGCGCTGCGAGGGCAAGGTCGTCAAGGAGCGGGCGCGGCTGACGCTGTTCCACAACGGCATCCTCGTGCACAACAATGTCGAGCTTGATGGAGTCACCGGGGCACCGACGGACACCGACGTCCAGTTGCCCGGACACCTGCGGCTGCAGGACCACGGCAACGTGGTCTGGTACCGGAACATCTGGGCGCAGCCGCTGCCGCCGCAGGGCGCCTGCACCTACGCCCCCGCCATGCGGTAGCGGTTTCTCTCCGCTTGGAAACGGCGGGCGTGTTTGCTAAGATCAGGGCCTTATGGAAACCAAATCCCTTGACTTTCTCAAGCGGCTGATGGCGCTGCCGACGCCTTCGGGATGGGAGTCGGACGGCATGCGTCTGGCGGCCGATTACCTCGCTCCCACCGCCGACCGTCTGGAGTTCGACCTGCACGGCAACCTGCATGCCGTGCTGAACCCCGATGCCGCGACGCGGGTGATGATCGAAGGCCATTGCGATGAAATCGGCCTGATGGTGCAGTACGTCGACGACGACGGCTACCTCTACATGACGGCGATCGGCGGACTGACCGTGCCGCTGCTGGCCGGCGAGCGGATCGTCATCCAAGGGCGCAATGGCCCCGTGTACGGCGTCTTCGGCGTCCGTCCGCCACACTTGATGAAGCCGGCTGACCGCGAGAAGGTGGCTCCGGCTGAGCTGATGGACATCGCGGTCGACATCGGCGCCGCCTCGAAAAAAGAGGCGCTCAAGCTGGTCGACCTGGGCAACCCCGCCGTCGTGGATGCCGGCTGGCGGCCGCTGGCTGGCGACCGCGTCGCCTGCCGCGGGTTCGACAACCGCATCGGCGCGTTTGTCGTGATCGAGGCGTTCCGCCGCCTGGCCAAAGTCAAGCTTCAGGTCGCCGTCCACCTGGTGCTGTCGGTGCAGGAGGAACTCGGTCTGGTCGGTGCGACGACGGCGGCCTACGAGGTCAAGCCGCACGTCGGGATCTGCGTCGATGTCGGCTTCGCGTCCGACTACTCCGGCAACGACAAGAAGCAGGTGGGCGATGTCAAGCTGGGGCAGGGGCCGATCCTCTGCTTCGGGCCGACGTACAACTTCAAGCTGCAGCAGGTGCTGGAGCGCGTCGCCACGCAGGAGAAGATCACGCTGCAGCGCCAGGTCCGCGGCCGCGGCGGCAACACCAACGCCTGGCCGATGCGCACCGTGCGCGGCGGGGCGGCGGTGGCGCTGGTCAGCATTCCGCTGCGCTACATGCACAGCGCCGTCGAGACGCTCAGCCTGGGCGATGTCCAGGATGCGATCAAGATCGTGTCCGGCGGCGTGGCGGCCCTGCCCGCGAGCCCCGACTTCGCCCCCGATCCGATCCGGTTCAAGCCGTCGCGAGGCGGCTGAGCCCCTTCATTCTAATTGTCCATAAAAGGAACGTCGTGATGAAAACCCTGTTGCCTGCTCTGCTTGTCGCCTTGGTTGCCGGTGGCGTCTGGGCCGTCGATCCCGTTGTCCCCAACCCTGCTCCATCCATCCCCTCCGAGGAGAAACCCGCCATGCCCGCCACGAAAAACCCCACCGTCCGCCTCTCCACCTCGATGGGCGACGTCACCATCGAGCTGTATCCCGAACAGGCCCCGGTCTCGGTGTCGAATTTCCTGGCCTACGTGGACAGTGACTTCTACAACGGCACCGTTTTCCACCGGGTCATACCCGGCTTTATGATCCAGGGCGGCGGTTTCACGGCCGAAATGGGACAGAAACCGACGCGCGCGGCGATCAAGAACGAGGCCGACAACGGTCTGCTGAACACACGCGGCACGCTGGCCATGGCCCGGACCATGGTCGTGGACAGCGCGACGAGCCAGTTCTTCGTCAACACCGTCGACAACACCTTCCTGAATTTCAAGAACAAGACGCCCCAGGGCTACGGCTATGCCGTGTTCGGCAAGGTGATCGACGGCATGGACGTCATCGACAAGATCGAAAAGGTGCGCACGGGCAACAAGGGGCCGCACCAGAACGTCCCGGTCGAGGCGGTCACGATTCTCAAGGCCGAGCGGCTGGCCGCCCCCGCGGAGTGAGTATGCCTGGCGGTGTGCAAGGGGTGGTCGCGGTCGCCTGTGGCGGCCTGCTGCTGATCGCCGCGGGATGCGTCGCGCCGGTGCCGCATGGCCAGCTCACGCGCTGGCCGGCGGTCAGCGCGGTGGCGCATCCCCGGGACGCCGCCTTTCCCGCCTGGCATCTCGGCCGCCACGGCGACCTGGGGGCAGGCACGCTGGCCGAGGGAGGCGGCGCCGTGATTCTCGACGGACTCTACTACTACGGGACGACGGCGGAAGGCGAGGCGTTCCGGCTGCGGGCGACCGAGCCGCTCGCTTCAGGCTGGGCCGTGCGTTTCCGCCCCGACCTGACGGAAGTCCAGGCGGCCGGCTTCTCGCGCGAGGTTCTGCAGGCACGCCTGGCCGTTGGCGTGCCCGACCGCGCGCTGGCCTGTGTCTTCCGACTGATCGGGCGCTTCGCCGAGGTGCGCCTCGATTCGGGCGTGACGCTGACGCGGGTGTCGGGTATGATCATCGGTTTCCGCAGTCCGGATCGCGCCGGCGGCGAGGCGCTCGACCTTCACTGGCTGTCGGGCGACTGGCTGACGGGGGGACGGGTGGCCGATTTCCGTCTGATCGACGGGTCGCTCGCCATCGACCTGTGCCCGCGCGATCTTCAGATCTACACCGCCACGCCCCAGGCCTTCAAACGCCTGCGTCAGTAGCACGCGGCGGTGCGCGGCTCCGCACGGAATACAACCGACCAGCCCCGGCTGGTCCTGACCTTTGACAGTTGGCGGCACCTTCATGGCTTCGCAATCTCCAGTTATCCAGACCTACGACGACAAGCACATACAGACCCTCTCGGATGTCGAGCACATCCGCAAGCGCACCGGCATGTACATCGGGCGCACGAGCGACGGCAGCCAGTACGAGGACGGCATCTACATCCTGCTCAAGGAGGTGCTCGACAACGCCGTCGACGAGTTCATCATGGGGTTCGGCAAGAAAGTCGAAATCAGCCTCGACTACAACTCGGGGCAGGTGATGGTTCGCGACTACGGGCGCGGCATTCCTCTGGGCAAGGTGGTCGACTGCGTCTCCAGGAAGAACACGGGCGGCAAGTTCAACGACGACGTGTTCCAGTTCAGCGTCGGGATGAACGGGGTGGGCACCAAGGCCGTCAACGCCCTTTCGGCCGACTTTGAAGTCCGCTCGTTCCGCGACGGCGAGTTTTCCGAGGCCTTCTTCAAGAAGGGCGAGCTCGTCTCGCAGAAGCGCGGCCGGTGCGCCAAACCCGAACGCAACGGCACGCTCGTCCGGTTCACGCCTGACGACGGCATCTTCAAGAAGTTCCAGTTCCGCGAAGAGCACGTCGCCCGGCGCCTGCGGATGTACGCCTACCTGAATGCCGGTCTCGTGCTCGAGGTGAACGGCGAACGGGTCGTTTCCGAAAACGGCCTGCTCGACCTGATCCACGACGAGGCGCAGTTCGAGAAGCTCTACGCGCCCTTCCATTACCGCTCCAAGACGCTGGAACTCGTCTTCACCCACACGAACCGGTTCAGCGAGGACTACTACTCGTTTGTGAACGGGCAGTTCACCAACGACGGCGGCGTCCATCTCTCGGCCTTCAAGGAGGGGTTGCTCAAGGCCGTCAACGAGTTCAGCAAGAAGAAGTTCGACGGCGACGACGTGCGCGAGGGGATCATCGGCGCGATCGCGATCCGCCTGAAGGATCCGATCTTCGAGTCCCAGACCAAGAACAAGCTCGGCAACACGGAAATCCGCTCGGACCTGGTCGCCGAGGTCAGGCGGGTCGTCGTCGAGATGTTCCACCGCGCGCCCGAGGAGGCGAACAAGCTCGTCGGCAAGATCGACGAGACCAGCAAGCTGCGCGCCGAACTCAACCAGGTCAAGAAACTGGCGCGCGAGCGGTCGCGCGCCGTGTCAGTCCGCGTGCCGCAGCTCAAGGACTGCAAGCGACACCTCAACCTGCAGCGGGGAACGGGGCTCGACTCGATGATCTTCATCACCGAGGGGCTGTCGGCCGCGGGGTCGATCACCAGCAGCCGCGACGTCAACACCCAGGCGGTCTTCACCCTGCGGGGCAAGCCGCTGAACGTCTGCGACCTGAAGCGGGACGCGCTCTTCAAGAATGTCGAGATCTACAACCTGATGCAGAGCCTCGACATCGAGGAGACCGTCGACCATCTGCGCTACCAGAAGGTCATCCTGGCCACCGACGCCGATGTCGACGGCCTGCACATCCGCAATCTGATGATCACCGTCTTTGTGCGGTTCTTCGACCGGGTCATCCGCGAAGGACACCTCTACATCCTCGAGACCCCCCTCTTCCGCGTGCGCAACAAGAAGGCGACGTTCTACTGCTACAGCGACGAGGAGCGGATCGAGGCGATCGAAAAATGCGGTGGCAAGCAGGCCGAGATCACTCGCTTCAAAGGCCTGGGTGAGATCGACCCCAGCGAGTTCAAGCATTTCATCGGCCCCGGCATGCGCCTGACGCCCGTGGACGGCAGCCGGGACCACGGCGTCTCCGAGACGATCAATTTTTACATGGGACGGAACACCCCCGTCCGGCGCGAGTACATCATGAACCATTTGGTCATCACCGAGGATGCGCTGTCGTGAGCGGGGCGCCAAACCGTAAGCCACGCGGCCGCAAGGGCAAGACGTCCGCGGCGGAGCCGCAGCCGCCCAGCCTGTTCGACCATCTCGACGAGCTGTTCGCGCCCCCGCTGGAGCCGGCGGAGGACGAGGCCGGCGGGGAACCCGCCGCCCCGGCCGCGGCGGCGCCGCAGGCCATTGCGCCCGCCCGCCCGCCCGCCGCGCCCGTGCCCGAGACCTTCGAGCATGGCGGCAAGGGGCCGATGCGTGAACTGATCAACGCCAACTTCCTGCAGTTCGCCTCGTACACGATCTGCAACCGCGCGATTCCCGCCGCCGAGGACGGATTCAAGCCCGTGCAGCGGCGCATTATGCACGCCCTGTGGGAAAAAGACGACGGACGCCTGATCAAGGTCGCCAACATCGTGGGCCACACGATGCAGTACCACCCGCACGGTGACGCCTCGATCGGCGATGCCATCGTCAACCTGGCCAACAAGCGCTACCTGATCGAGGGGCAGGGCAACTTCGGCAACATCTACACCGGCGATCCGGCCGCGGCCATGCGCTACATCGAGTGCCGCCTGACGGAACTCGCGCGCCACGAACTGTTCAATCCCAAGCTCACCACGTTCATCCCCAGCTACGACGGGCGCAACCAGGAGCCGATCCTGCTGCCCGCCAAGCTGCCGGTGCTGCTGATGCTGGGTGCCGAGGGGATCGCCGTCGGCCTCTCGACCACCATTCTGCCGCACAACTTCGTCGAGCTGATCGAGGCGGAGATCGCCGTCATCCAGAACAAGCCCTTCACCCTCTATCCCGACTTCCAGACGGGTGGCCTGATGGATGTCTCGGAATATGCCGATGGCGTCGGCCGCATCAAGGTGCGCGCGCGCATCGAGCCGCGACAGCACAACCGCCTGGTCATCACGGCCCTCCCCTGGGGCAACACGACCGAATCGCTGATCGCCGACATCGAGGACGCCATCCGCCGCAAGAAGGTGCCGGTCAAGGAGATCAGCGACTTCACCTCCGACCAGGTCGAGATCGAGCTGACCCTCGCGGCGGGGGCCACGCAGGAGAAGACCATCCAGGCCCTGTACGCCTTCACCAAATGCGAATCGTCGGTCTCCAGCCGCCCCGTCGTGTTGTTCGAAAACCGCCCGCGCGAGATGACCGTCAGCGAGATCCTGAAGGTCAACGCCAACCAGTTGCTCGACATCAGCCGCCGCGAGCTCGAACTGCGGCGGGATCAACTGGACGCATCCTTCCACGCCAAGACGCTGGAGCAGATCTTCATCGAGGAGCGGATCTACAAGCGCATCGAGGAGGAGACCACCTACGAGGCGGTCCAGCAGGCCGTGCTCGGGGGGTTCGTCCCGTTCCGCAAGCGGCTGCGCCGCGAGGTCACGCTCGACGATGTCGAAGGCCTGCTGCAGATCCGCATCCGCCGCATCTCACGCTACGACATCAACAAGAACCGCGAGGAGATCGAGGCCATCCTCAAGGAAGAGGCCGAGGTCGCCGACAACCTGGCCCATCTGCGTGCCACCGTCATCCGCTACCTGAAGGGTTTGATCAAAAAGTACGGCAGGACCTACCCGCGGCGGACGGAAATCGCGGCGGCTGCCTTCGGGCCGATCGAGGTGCGGGCGCTGACCGCCGCGGAGTTGAGTGTGAAACTCGACGCGGCGACGGGCTTTGTCGGAACCGACATCCGCGGCGGCGAGGAGCTGTTCAAATGCTCCTCGCTGGACAAGATCCTGGTGGTCTGGGCCGACGGGCGCTACAAGATGCTGCCGCCGCCCGACAAGTTCTTCGTCGACCACGACTATCTGGCGATCATGCTCTACGACCGGAACCAGGAATACACCGCCGTCTACACCGAACCGCACTACGGCTTCAGCTACATCAAGCGGTTTGCCTTCGGCGGGCTCGTCCAGAACAAGGAATACCGGCTGGCGCCGGAAAAGAGCAAGGTGCTGCTGCTCGTCGAGGACGTCCCCGACACGCTTTACGTCAA
>JAAYZJ010000351.1 GCA_012514915.1 Lentisphaerota bacterium
CAGCAAACCCACCCATCCTTGCAAAGTCATCATGATGTCATGCCTCGATTCTCGATCACGCCGTAGAGCGTCTGCGGTTTGGCCCGTTCGATTCGCACCCGGACACAGTCGCCGGCCTGCAGGCCCTCGACGGGCGCGAAGACGACGATCTTCCCCTGGCCGTTGCGGCCGCTCCAGCGCCGGGGATTGCGCAGGCTCGGTCCTTCGGCGAGCACCTCGGTCGTCCGGCCGACCCAGGCTTCGTTGCGGGCCAGCCCGATGCGGTCCTGATCGTCGAGCAGCACCCGGTTGCGGTGCTCCTTGACTGCATCGGGCACGTCGTCGGGCCACTCGGCCGCGCGCGTTCCCGGGCGGGGAGAATATTTGAAGATGAAGCTGTTGTCAAAGCGAACCTGCTCGAACAGGGCGCGCGTCGCCGCGAAATCGGACTCGGTCTCGCCGGGAAAGCCGACGATGATGTCCGTCGTGATCGCGCAGTCGGGAACCCGTTGCCGCAGCCGTTCGACGGCCGCCACATACTCCGCCGCCGTGTAGCCGCGCCGCATGCGCCCCAGGACCGCATCGGAGCCCGACTGGACGGGAAGGTGCAGGTGCGGGGCGACCGGCGCCAGCTCGGCCATCGCGCGGGCCAGTTCCTCGCTGCATCCCGAGGGATGGCCCGACGTGAAGCGGACCCGCGCCAAGCCGGGAATGGCGCTGACCGCCTCGATCAGGCGGGGAAACGGTTCCCGGTAGCCGCCCGGGCTCGCCGGCTCGCCGGCCCAGACATCGCTTCCCTGGCGGCCATAGTTCAGCACGCTCTGTCCCAGCAAGGTCACCTCGCGGACGCCGTCGGCCACCCGCGCGGCGACCTCCGCCACGATGTCGCGGGGGGGGCGGCTGCTCTCCGGGCCGCGCACCTCGGGGACAATGCAGTAGGCGCAGCGGCGGTTGCAGCCCAGCAGAACCGTCACATAGGCGCTAGGCGTGGCCGCCAGATGGCCGTGGGGCACATCGGTGTCGTCCGCCGTGCCCAGCACGAGTTGTCCGGCGGCCCCCGCCAGCGCGGCCGACACGAGCGGCGGCAGGTGGCGCGACGCCCGCGTGCCCACGGCGAAATCGAGTCCCGGCACCTGGTCGAGCAGCGCGGGGCCCAGGCGCTGCACCATGCACCCCATCGCCCCGACCAGCCGTCCGGGATGGGTGCGTTTACTCTTGACCAGCAGACGCAGCTTGCCCAGCGCCTTGTCCTCGGCCTTGCCGCGGACACTGCAACTGTTGACCACCACCAGGTCGGCGGCCCGCTCCTGCGCCACCGGCTCGTGGCCGGCGGCCACCAGCAGGGCGGCGGCGGCCTCCGAGTCCCGGACGTTCATCTGGCAGCCGTAGGTATGAAGGTAGAAAGTCATGGTTCCCGCGTCATTGCATCAGGCTCGCCGCCGCCATCCGTCTCCGGGCGCCCGCGGATCGAGTCCATGATCTGCTCAACAATGCCGAAATAGTTCCACTCCGGCTTCATGACCGGCCCGGAGATGCGGAACTGCATCATTTTGCTCACCGGCAGGGTGATCAGGCGCGCCAGCATGCCGGCCAGCGTCTTTTGCTTGAAGAAACGCAACTGGGTGACGCCGTCGAGCGGATAGCCCGGGGCATCGAGGCGGCAGGTGCCGTTGGCCGTCAGGCTGAATAGATTGCCCTCGACACGGAAATCCCGGATGGTGGCGACTCCATTGGTGATGGTGAACGGCAGCTGGGCGTCCGACTGCATCAGGAGCAGATCGACGCCGGGGATGTTGCGCCCGAGAAAATCGGTCAGGCCGGCGAACACGGGCACCCGCAGGATCGTTCCGTCCCGGACCGTCACCCGCCCCGCGCCGGTTGCCTGGTGCAGGAGCTGGGTCGATCCGGGCAGGCTGAGCCGCGTCTGCACCGACACCTGTCCCTCGATCGAGGACTTCGCGCCGTGGTCGGCCAGCAGCTCCGCCAGGCCGACGTTTTCGGCGCCCAGCTCCAGGTCGATGCGCGCCAGTCCGCCCGTCGGCGACCGGACCACGGTTGCGCGCCCGGTCAGGCTGCCGCCATAGCAGTTGGCGGCCACGTCCGTCAGCTCGATCCGGTTCGTGCCGTGAATCTGAAAGTCCGCGCGGGCATGCCGCAGCCGGACCGGATAGAGGGTGAGGTCGTCGCAGACCAGACGCCCGTCGATCCGGCTGGCACGCGAAGCGAGGCAGCCGGCCAGGGTGCCCGAAGCCGAGACCAGGGGGACGGTGTGGACGTGCAGGTTGGAACTGACGACGCCGGGGGCGGCCCGCAACGCCTGCAGCAGGGTTGGTCCGGGCAGGGTGGAGGAGAAGGTGAAGTCCGTCTCGTGACGCTGGGGAAAGTAGGCGATGGCGAGGTCGGCCTGCCCATCGGACGTTTGCGCCACAATCGGGGCCAGCGTCAGCTTGCGCTGGCCGTTTGCCTTGAGCCACTGGAGCGAGAGTTGCAGGCGCGTCAGGGGAATGCCGCGGAACCGCAGGCCGGCGCCGTCGACCGTCACGCGCATATCGAGCGACGCGGGCTCGTCCCGCCCCGCCGCCGCAAGCTGCAGCCCCATCGACCCATGGACGTTCAGCGGCGCGCGGTAGTCGCCGAAGTCGCGAAAGACCTCCACCACGTCGCCGCCGTCCAGGAAGAGGCAGAGCCGCTCGATGACATCGGGCGTCAGGGTGCCCCCGAGGTTCACCTGCAGTCGCCGCGCCTGGAAGTCAAAGGCGGCTTCGCCGTCGACGCGCTCCCGGAAACGGGGGGTCTGCACATCGACCCGGGCGTTGTCGATGAAGAGCCGGTCTCGCTGCGAACGCAGCGCGAAGGTGACGCGCTCCGTGGCGATGCCGAAAATCGTCGAGTCCTCGATCGTGATCGCGACCGGACGCGCGAAGAGGGCGCCGGCCGGGTTGGCGGGATCGAACAGGGCCGTCCAGTCCTGCAGAGTTAGCCCCTGGCTGCTGACCGGCCAGGCAAGAAACGGGTCGATCACGAGTCCCTGGAACGTGACCGAATCGATCCACGCGGCCGGCTGGCGCGATCGGTACACACGACCCCGCAGCTGGATGCGGTCGGCCTCGAAGAGGGGCGCGCCCAGTCTGCGCTTGGGATAGAGCCTGACGCGCCGCAGCTCGATGCCCCGCGACAGGCTGAACGCCGCCCGGTCGAAGAGGACGCTGACCGGCCCTTGCGACAGCCGGTTCTCCAGCCAACGGCACGCGGGCGGGGGGAGATCGCGGGCCGCCTGCCACAGCGCGACGCCCAGCAGGCAGCCTCCCGCGACCAGCACGGTGGCGAGCAGCCGGAACAATACGGAAAAGAAACGGCGCATGAAGAGGTTCTGTTGAGGGGTCATTCTACGGGTTTCATGCCCCTCGTCAACCTCTATCCGTCGACGCTAGCGTTTGACCGTCTTGCCGCAAAGCGTTATGCTAGTGTCTTTATCCATCGAATCTCCGAGCATCATGACCCGCAACAAGACAAAAGAGTCCCCTCCCCTTCCCACTCCCGCCGCCGAGGCGCAGCCGGCGAGCACCGGCTGCGCGGCCGAGGCCGACGCGGCCGACGCCGCGCAGGCGGCCACGGCGAACCTGCAGCAGGAACTCGACGCCAGCCGCGCCCAGAATGTCCGCCTACTGGCCGATTTCGACAACTACCGCAAGCGCGTCGCCCGCGAGCGATCCGAGATTGTCAAGCGCGCCGGCGAGGAGATCGTGGCCGAACTGCTGCCGGTTCTCGACCATTTCGACCTGGCGTTGCAGCAGGCCGCCGACCCTGAAGCACCCTTCGTGGTGGGGATCCGGATGGTCTACGACCAACTGGTCGCCGCCCTCGGCAAGGCCGGGCTGGCGGCGATCCAGGCGCCGGGACAACGCTTCGACCCCGCCATTCACGATGCGATCGCCTACCAGCCTTCGCCCGAGGTCGACGAGGGCTGCGTGCTGCTCCAGACCCGCTGCGGCTACCGCATGGGGGATCACGTCATCCGGCCGGCGACCGTCATCGTCTCCAGCGGTCCACCGGAGCCCGAAGCGGATCCCGCCGCCGAGGCGGCGCCGGAGGCGGAAGGCGTGGAGGGCGCGGACGCCGCGGATGCCTGAAGCGTCCCGCGCACGGTTGACAGTGAACCCATGAATTGTTGTTGCTGACGGGGCCCCGGCCCCTGGATGGCCTCCGCCGCGACAGGCTTCGACGGCGACCAATGGATCGACCCGCACATGGCTACCAAACGCGATTACTACGAACTGCTCGGCATTCAGCGGAATGCCACCGACGACGAGATCAAGAAGGCCTACCGCAAGCTGGCCATGAAATACCATCCCGACCGCAACGCCGGCAACGCCGAGGCGGCCGAGATGTTCAAGGAGGTCTCCGAGGCGTACGAGGTGCTCAGCGACTCGGGCAAGCGCCAGCGCTACGACCAGTACGGGCATGAGGGCGTCAAGTCGGCCTTCGGCCCCGGCGGATTCGACTTCGGCCGCGACTTCAGCCACTCGGCCGACTTCCAGGATATTTTCAGCAGCCTCTTCGGCGGGGGAGGAGGCGGCATTTTCGGCGAGATGTTCGGCGGCGGGCAGCGGCGCCGCTCCCGCGACGGCTCGCAGCGGGGCGCCGACCTCCGCTTCGATCTGGAGATCGACCTCGAGGAGGCGATCTTCGGGGTGGAGCGCAACATCGATCTGCCGGTCACCGAGGCGTGCGGGGACTGCGCTGGATCGGGTGCCGCCAAGGGCAGTTCGCGCGAGACCTGCCGCCAGTGCGGCGGGCAGGGAAGCATCATCTCGGGAGGCGGCTTCATCCAGTTTCAGCAGACCTGCCCCGTCTGCCGCGGCGAGGGGACGATCATCCGCACCCCCTGCAAGAAATGCGGCGGCGCCGGGCGTGTCAAGGTTCGCCGCAACCTCGCGCTGCGGATTCCGCCGGGAGTCGAGACCGGCTCCCGCCTGCGCGTCTCGGGCAAGGGCGAGGGGGGCCTGCGCGGCGGCCCCGCCGGCGACCTCTACGTGATCCTCCACGTCCGCGAGCATTCCATCTTCGAGCGGCAGGGCGCCGACCTCGCCTGCTCGATCCCCGTGCCGCCCGACATCGCCGCGCTCGGCGGCGACATTGCCGTCCCGACGCCCGACGGCATCGCCACGCTCAAGCTGCCCCACGGCACGCCGAACGGCAAGGTCTTCCGCCTGCGCGGCAAGGGCATGCCCAGCCTGAACGGGAGCGGTGCCGGCGACCTGCATGTCCGGATCGCCATCGAAGTCCCGACCCGTCTCTCCAGCAGCCAAAAACGGCTGCTGCAGAGCTTCTCCGAGAGCTGCGACGCCGGCAACTACCCCGATGCCGCGCAGATGCAGAAGCGAGCCGAGGCCTTCATGGCCCGGCGCGACGTCCTCAGGGCCCATCGCTGATCCCCGGGGTAGACTGCCCCTCAGGACCATGTACCGCCACCCCGTCACCCCCGCGCAGCTGCTGCAACCCCGGCTCGTGCTGGAGCGGGCCGACGCCCGTCACCTGCAGACCGTCCTGCGGGTCAGCGAGGGCCTGCCGATCGAGTTGTTCGACGGCTGCGGCCGCACCGTCAGGCACACCATCACCGCCTGCGGGAGAGACGGCCTGACGCTCGAACAGGCGGCGCCGCCCGTCGCGCACCCGGCCCCGGCCTGCCGTCTGGCGCTCGTCGCGTGCGTCAGCAAGGGCAAGCGGATGGACTGGACGCTTGAGAAGGCCGCCGAACTCGGCGCCAGCCGGATGGTCCCCGTCCTGTCGGAACGCAGTGTCGTCCAGATCGACTCCCCCGACGAGGCGGCGGCCAAGCAGGAGCGGTGGCGGCGCATCGCCATCGAGGCGACCCGCCAGTGCGGCAGCGCCTGGGCGCCCGAAGTCGCCCCGCCCCGCCCCTTCCGGCTGATTCTGCCGGAGCTCGCCGCCATCGACCCGCTGCTGGCGGCGGCATTGACCCCCGCGGCCCGCCCCCTGCGCGAAGTTCTCGCCGCCCTTCCATCCTCCCCGCCGCGCGAAGCGGCCTGGATCGTCGGCCCGGAAGGGGATTTCACGCCCGGCGAAATCGAGGCGCTGCGGGATGCGGGCGCCCGGCTCTGCTCGCTGGGACACAACATCCTGCGGACCGAGACCGCCGCCATCTACGGGCTGGCGGTCCTCGGCGCCGCCTGGCTCTAGCCCGCCCGAAGGAAGCCGCGCCATGAACGATGCCCCGCACGAATGCCTGGCGACCTGGGATGGGCCGCTCGAACGGATCAACACGCAGGCCGACCCCGCGCGCGAGGATTTCGTGCAGCGGCTCGCGGTCGCCGCGCACGCCCCCACCGCGCTCCGCCTCTCCGCCGACATCCGGACAGAGGGCGTCCGCGGCGTTCCCGGCTGCGACTGCTCCCTGTTCTGCAACTTGGAATATGGAACGGCACCCGTCTTCTGGGACACGTTTCTCTATCCCGACACGGGATCGACCCCCTGGCGGCGCCTGAGCTGCGACTGCCGCGACCGGGGCCGGCTGACCGCCGTCGAGCTGCACATCCGGCACCGCCTGCGCGGGCGGCTGCTGGTGCGCGATCTCCGGATCGAGACGCTGCCCCGCTGGGGCGGCGACGCCGACGTCACGGTCGCCGTCTTCGGCGACAGCACCGACATGACCTGCTATCTTCCCCACGAGCACCGGCTGACGCGGCGGCTGGAGCTGCTGCTGCGCGACCGCTTCGCCGACGCCCGGATCGACGTGCACGGCCTGGCCGAGGGCGGCGAGTTCCTCGACCGGCTGGTGGCGAGCGGACGGCTGGAGCGGGAGCTGGCGGCGCTCGACCGCTGCGACTTCATCCTCTTCCGCTACGGCCTGAACGACGTGCACCAGCGCGTGACGGACGCGGCCTTCGCGGCCCGGCTGAGCGAGGCGATCGCCCTCGCGCGGCGCCGCCATCCGGCGGCGCAGATCGTGCTGAGCACGACCATCCCCTACTCGTGCGACGGCTACGACGCCCAGGTGCGGAGGCTCGCCGCCGAACAGGGCTTGCCGCTGATCGATCTGCATGCGGCCCTCAAGCGCGCCGGCGCGGCCGGCGACTGGGACTGGCACCACGATCCGGGGCACAGGATCGGCCGCCGCATGAACCGACTCCCGTCCGGCAATCCCGACGGCCTGCAGGGCGACAAGCATCCCAACCTGCATGGCGCCACGCTCATCGCCGACCTCTACTTCGAGCAGCTCGAGCCGCTGGTCGCGCGCCACCTCGCCGTGCGTGGCGCCTAATCCTTGACAGCCGAATCGGAGCGCGGGATACTGGCGCCATGTTTGCCCGCTATGCCTGGATCCGCCATGCGGCCAATCCCGTGCTGCCACCCGTGCCCGGCTCGGCGTACGACAGCACCCGCTGCATGAACCCGTTCGTCGTGCGCGACGGCGACGTCGATCGGCTCTTCTATTCGGGGGCCGACGACGCGGGCGACCAGCGCATCTGCCTGGCCGAGGCGCCGGCCGGCCGCGTGGATGCCTTCCGGCGGCGGGGCGCCGTGCTCGAACCCGGCGCGGCCGGGTGTTTCGACGCCAAGTGGTGCGTGCTGCCGCAGGTCTACCGCATCGGCGCCCGGTGGCACCTCTACTACACTGGCTTTGAGGGAAGCAACCTCGGCTTGCAGGGGTTTCCCGGCATCGGCCTGGCCACCAGCGACGACGGCCTGCATTTCACGCGCGTCTCGCCCGATCCGATCATCACCGGCGACCAGACGGCCGAGTTCCCGCACAACCGCGGCATTGCCGGCGGCGGCACGATCCTCACCGACCGGCGTCCCGACGGTACGCTGTGCTACCGGATGTACTACACGCTGGCGGTCGGGAAGCCCAGCCCCGACGTCCACGTCGATCAGGAGAAGCATTGCGCCGTCTGCCACAGCACCGACGGCATCGTCTGGACCGACCACCGTCTCCTGCTCAGCCCCCGCCGCGAGGTCGGCAGCGAGGACATTGCCGTGGCGGCGCCGTTCGTCTGGCGCGACGGCGATATTTACCGAATGCTCTACTGCGGCATCGGCACGCGCTGGGGCTGGTACTCGATCGCCGAGGCCTACAGCCTGGACGGCTATCAGTGGGAACGGGGTTCGGGCGACGAGAACCTGAGTCTGGCGCCCGGCGCGCCCGGCGCCTGGGATTCGCAGATGGTCGAGTACCCCTGCGTGATCCCCGAGCCGGACGGGGTTCGCCTTTTCTATTGCGGCAACGGCTACGGCAAAACCGGGATCGGCACCGCTTTCGCCCGCCGTCCGAAGACGGAAGCCGGCCCATCCTGCTAGCCGATCGCGACCGACCTGCTGTTTTTAATGGTTTGTTTTTATTTGCACGGAGCCCGCGCGGCGGCTATGCTGCCCGGATCGTCTAGCTTCAGCCGGCGCGACCCGGCCCGTTTCCCATGCACCCGAAAGGCGCACTCATGAAGAGATCGTCCCCAACCGTCGTGGTTCTACTCGCCGGCTTGGCTGCATTCCGCCCCGCACAGGCGGCGGTTCCAACGCGGCAGCGCTATCCGCTCGCCCCCGAACGGGTACAGGCGAACGCCGCGCGCGTGGCACGGGACATCGCGGCGAGTCCCGCCTCCTGGCGGTCGGCGCCGCTCGTCTACTACACGGTGCCGGCGATCAGTCCGGTCAAGCGGCTCTCCGACTCCTTTCCCGCGGACGGAACGGCACTGGCGCCGCTCGAGTACGTGGCGGCGCAGGGGGAGTACGAGGCGGGGTCCATCCAGGTCTTTCCGCTGGCCGACGTGGATCGGTTCGAGCTTAGGCCGCAGGAGCTGAAATCCCGCGCGGGCGCCGTTATTCCGGCCGCGGCGCTCGACATCGGACGAACTACAACCTCGAGAAGGAGTTCCACGGTTCAACCTACTGGCAGCCGCAGAATTGCTCGACCTACGCCTTCACCAATCCCAATCTGCTGGAGAATCTGCGGCGGCACAATGTCCTGAACC